>JALUJS010000343.1 GCA_027056825.1 Candidatus Krumholzibacteriia bacterium
TCCTGCCGACGCGCTGGCCGCGGCCCTCGCCGGTGTCCGCAACGCGCCGGAAGCCGAAGCGGTGGGCGTCCTGGAACTCTCCACCTCGCCCGGCCTGTTGCGTGCTCTGGACGGTGTCCTCAAGGCCGTACCGGTCTCCCTGGTCGAGGCCCGCCTGGCCGACGACCTGGGCGGCAAGGCCCTGGGCGTCATCGACGGCGCCCTGCCGGACGTGCAGCAGGCCCTGGAACTTGCGCCGACGCTGTGCGGGGAGTGCGCCGAGGTGCTGGCCGCCTCGCTGCTGCCACGCCTGGACGACACCCTGCGGGGCGTCCTGGCCGCCGGCACGGCGTTCGGAACCTGCGCGGCGGTCCAGCCGGCCGGCGCCGAGATCCTGGAGGCTTGACCATGTTCCTGGGGCGCGTGACCGGCAGGGTGATCCCCGCGGTGGTCCATCCGGGACTCGAGGGAGTGCCCCTGCTGTGGGTCCAGCCCCTGGACAAACACGGCCGCGACGCCGGCCGGCCCTTCGTGTGCGCCGACGGCACGCGCATGGCGGGCCCGGGGGAGATGGTGTACTGGGAGGCCAGCCGCGAGGCCGCCCTGACCCTCGAGCCGAGCTTCGTGCCCGTGGACCACGCGGTGGTGGGCATCGTGGACGATGTGCGGCTGAATGACGAAGCCGGGGACGGCGATCCATGATCTACGCGCGCGTGGCCGGCAGCATCACCTCGACCATCAACCATCCGGACCTGGACGGGCGGCGCCTGCTGCTGTGCGACAAGCTCGACGCGGCGGGGAAACCGGCCGGCGGCTACGTCATCGCCGTGGACACGGTGGGCGCGGGCGCGGGCGAGACGGTCATCATCCTGGACGAGGGGAACGGGGCGCGGCAGATCCTGGAGCGCCCGGACGCGCCGGTGCGGTCGGTGGTGGTGGGAGTGGTCGACGTGGCCGCACCAATCACCGCAGCAGGCACTGCACGGCCGCCGAAAGCTCCTTGAGCCGGTAGGGCTTGGCCACCAGGCCCAGGGCGCCCGCATCGAGCACCTGCTGGGATTCCTCGTTCAGACCGTAGCCGGTGGACAGCAGCACCCGGACCTGGGGATCGATCTCCCGCATCCGGCGGAACGCCTCCATCCCGTCCATGCGCGGCATCTTGAGGTCCAGCAGCACGCCGTCGATGCGGTCGCGGTTGTCACGGAAGACTTCCAGGCCCTCCAGACCGTCCCGGGCGAGCAGGACCTCGTGGCCGAGAGCCTCCAGCATCCTGGCCGCCATGCCCCGCACGATCTCCTCGTCCTCCACCACCAGGATGCAGCCGGAGCCGGTCCGCCGCGGGGCTTCACCTGCAGGCGCGGTGGCGGTCCGCCGGACGCCCCGGGGCAGGCACACGGTCATGGTGGTTCCGGTCCCCGGCGCGGACTGGACATGCACGTCCCCGCCGTGGTTGCGGACGATGCCGTAGACGGTGGACAGCCCGAGCCCGGTGCCCTTGACGTTCCCGTCCTCGCGCGTGGTGAAGAAGGGCTCGAAGGCGCGACGCCTGACGTTCTCGGTCATGCCCACGCCCGTGTCGGTTACCGTCAGGGCCACGTGCTCTCCCGGCGACAGGTGAGGCCAGTGGGGGTCCCCCGCCGCGGGTATCCGGATGTTGCCCGTGGTTACGGTCATGGCGCCGCCGTCGGGCATGGCCTGGCAGGCGTTGACGCACAGGTTCATCACCACCTGGTGCATCTGGCCGGGGTCGGCGTCCACGGTGTGCAGGTCGGAACCGGGCCGGAAGGCCATCTCGATCTTCTTGTCGAAGCTGTGCCGCAACAGCGCGATGACCTCGGAAACCATGACGTTCAGGTCCACGGCCGACACCAGGTGCTTGCCCTCGCGGGCGAAGGCCAGCAGCTTGCGCGTCAGGTCCGCCGAGCGTTCGGCGGCGCGCTGGATCTCGGCCAGGGAATTGCGCCGCTCCGGATCCTGCTCCGTCTCCAGGAGCAGGCTGGTGTAGCCCATGATGCCGCCCAGCATGTTGTTGAAGTCGTGGGCGACGCCGCCGGCCAGCAGGCCCACCGAATCCATCTTCTGGGCCTGCAGGAGCTTCTCCTCGGCCAGCTTGCGGTTGGTGATGTCGCGCCACACGGTGTGCAGGATATGCCGATCATTCTCCACGGCCACGGACGTCAGCAGCACCTCGACGGGGAAGACCTCGCCGTCGGCGCGCTTGTGGTTCCACTCGAAACGGTGGGACCCCCGCTCCATGGCGATGCGCATCATCTCCTCGGCCTTGCTGAAGGACGGCTTGCCGTCCGGTTGCGTGGGCGGGGACAGTTCCGACGGATGGGTGTTGAGCAGCTCTTCCTTGCTGGCGTAGCGCAGCATGCGGACGGTGGCCTGGTTGCAGTCGACGAACTGGCCGTTCTCGATGATGAGGATGGCGTCGTCGGTCTTCTCGAACAGCTCGCGGTACTTGCGCATGCTGTTGAACAGCCCGGTTTCGGCCTCCTTGCGGCGCGAGATATCATGCATGAAGCACACGCCGTGGCCGTCGGGCAGCATGACCGAGTGCATATCGACCCAGAAGCGCCGCCCGTCCTTGCGTTGCAGCTGGCGTTCGTTGCGGACGGTATGACCGTCCTCCAGTTTGTCGATGCGCAGGGGGTTTTCCGCGAGCACGTCCGGGGGAAAGAGGTCGCCGATGGCCATGGTCAGCAGTTCGTCCCGGTCGAAACCTGTCAGGCCCACGGCACGCCGGTTGACGTAACGGAAATGACCCTTGCTGCTGCCGATGAAGACCGCCACCGGAGCCATGGCGATGGCCTCGGCGAACGTGGTGCCGGATGCCAGGTTCTGGGCGGACGTCTCCTCGCAGGGAGCGAAATCCACCCGGCCGGGCTTGTTTTGGCGGGGACTGTTCACGGAACCCCCAGGGCCGTCAGGGAGTGAAAATCGATCGGATACCATTGTATCGGATACCAAAATGGGAATGTAAGCGGAAAACCGGCCCTGCGGGGCTACAACCCCTGCCGCAGCAGATTGACGGCGAAGACCACCGCGACCACGAGCACCAGCCTGCGGATCCACGCGTGCCCCCGGCTGATGGCCAGCCGGGTCCCCAGCCATCCTCCCAGGGAATTGCCCGCCGCCAGGGCCAGGCCGCGCAGCCAGTCCACCTGCCCGTGGATGACGAACACCGCCAGGGCGGCCATGGTGAACAGGCCCACCACGAAGACCTTCACCGCGTTGACACGCACCAGGTCCAGGCCGTGGACCAGCAGGGCCGTGATGATCAGGAAGCCCACCCCGGCCTGGATGAATCCCCCGTAGAAGCCGATGAACAGGAAGGTGCCCGCCAGGGCGGCGATCCGCCGGGCCGTCAGCGCGCGCGGGTCGAACCGCCAGCGGCTTGCCGGATCGATCACCATCACCACGCACACCATCACGATCACGCCGGCCAGGATACGGCGGAACATCACGTCGTCCACGCCGATGGCCAGGCGCGCGCCGAGCACGCTGCCCAGCAGGGCGGTGGGCGCGCAGGCGAGGGCCACTTTCAGGGGCAGGTAGCCGCTGCGCCGGAAACTTCCGGAGGCCACGATGTTCTGGATGAGGATGGCCACGCGGTTGGTCCCGTTGGCCATGGCCGCGGGCAACCCCAGGAACAGCAGGACCGGCAGGGTCAGCAGCGAGCCCCCGCCGGCCAGGATGTTGATGACACCGGCGGCCAGACCGACACCGAACAACAGCAGGACATCCAGGACGGGCATGACAGGCCTACTTCCGGGGCCGGGTCGGCGGCGGACCGGCCCTGACGAGCAGGGAGGCGCCCCGCCGGGCCATCGTCACCGGAGGACTGCCGGCGATCCGGGCCAGGTCGGGCAGGAAGCGCGGCTCGGTCAGGACGCAGCCACCGGCGAGCAGGTGGTCCCGCAGGGCGGTCTCGTTGAAGGTAGCCTCTTTTTGCGGCCCGCCGAATCTCGTGTCGCGGCCGAAGAAGAACGCGGGCGCCGGGCCGTGATTGTAGAACACCAGTGCGCTGGGCATCACGCGGAAGCAGGCCGGTGGCATACCGGCGGCGCGCGCGGCCTGGAGCAGATCGCGGGTGGGGGGCGCCAGGTGCAAAGCGCCCAGGACGAAGGGCCAGGCGAGGGCGGCGGCCGTCCAGCCCAGGGTGCGGACCCGCAGGTTACCGCCGGGGCGGTCCGGCAATCCCGCGGCAGCCATCACCGCCAGCGGCGCAACCATGGGCAGCAGGTAGTTGGGCCGCTTGGAGCCGCTCACCGAAAAGACGATCAGGGGCACGAGGACCCACAGCAGAAGCAGTGCACGGCAGCGGGCCACCCCGGGGGGGGGGCGGGGTCCGCAAGCCGCGCCACAGCTCCGGCAGCCAGGGCAGCATCAGCACGGGAACCATGGGCAGGAAGTACCACCAGGGCTCGGCCCGGCCGTGGCGGGTGGAGGCCAGACGGCCGGCGGTCTCGTCGCCCAGCCAGAATCCGAGCAGCCCCGGATGGCGGTGCATGACCGTCACGTACCAGGGGGCGGCCAGGGCGATGAAGATCGCCAGGGCGACCGGGTGGAACAGGCGCGCCACCGGACGCCACCGGTCGCGCCCCGACAGCGCCCACGCCCCCAGGGGAATCACGGTCCAGAACAGCGCCATGTGGCCCTTGGCCATGAACCCCACCGCCAGGCCCAGGCCCGTCAGGGTACGCGTTGCGAGCCGGGGCCGGTCGTCGAGGGCGGCGGTGCAGGCGGCGAGGGCGCCCGCCCACAGGAAGATGTCCCCGGTGGTCATGTGGCCCTGGGCCACCGCCAGGGGTGAGAGCAGGGCCATGAGACCGGCCCAGCGGGCGCGCAGCTCGTCCAGGCCCAGCACCAGGGCCAGGCGCAGGGTCAGCCAGGCGCACAGGACCAGTGCCAGGGTGGCGGGCAGGCGCACGGCCCACTCCCGGTCCGGCAGCATCTTCAGGGCCGCCGCGCCGGCCCAGTAGGCCAGCGGGGGCTTGGTCAGCAGGGCCGCGCCGTTGAAGGTGGGGGTGATCCAGTCGCCGCCATGGGCCATGTCCCAGGCCACCGAGGCGTAGCGCCCCTCGGTGTTCTCCAGCAGGGGATAGGCCGCCAGTCCGAGCAGCCACAGCAGCCCGGCGCAGGCGATGACGATGGTCAGGGAGCGGCGTGTCAATGCCCCAGGGCGCCTTTCTTCACCTTGCCGCCCAGCAGCAGCGCCAGGGGCATGAACACGATGAACGAGATCATCAGCATATGGAAGACATCATTGTAGGCCATGGCCGCCGCTTGCTGCTGCACCAGGCCGTTCACCAGCCCGTCGGCCATCTGCCGGTTGGTCACCGGGTCCAGGCCCGATACGGTATCCAGGGCCCTGGCCGCCCCGTACAGTTGCTGCTGCAACACCGGGTTGCCGGGGGTGAGGTTCTCGACCAGGCGCGCGTGATGCAGCTGCGCCTGCTGGGCCAGCACGGTGGAGCTGATGGCGATGCCGATGGAGCCGCCCTCGTTGCGCATGAGGTTGAACAGCCCGGTGGCCGAGCCGATCTGCGCGGGCTTGAGGTTCACGAAGGCCGCGGCGGTCAGGGGCACGAACAGGAAGCCCAGTCCGACGCCCTGCAGCAGGCGGCTGTCCATCATGTAGGTGAAGTCCACCGCCAGGTTCATGTGCATCATCATCCACATGGACCACACGTTCATGGCGGCGCCGAAGATCACCAGCACCCGCAGGTCCACCCGGCCCACCAGGAAACCCACCACCGCCATGGACAGCAACGAGGTCACGCCGCCGGGCGAGAGCACCAGCCCCGCCCACGTCGCGGTGTAGTGCATGAGGGTCTGGGCGAACAGGGGCAGCATGGTGAACGAGCCGTACAACCCGAAGCCCAGCAGGAACATGAGGGTCGTGCCCACGGTGAACTGGCGGTCCCGGAACACGTTCAGATCCACCAGGGGCCGCGAGGCGGTCAGCGAGCGCCACACGAACAGGGCCAGGGCCAGGGCCGTGGTCAGGGCCAGGATCTGGATGAAGGGGCTGTGGAACCAGTCGTAGCGCTCACCGCGGTTGAGCATGATCTCGAGGCTGCCCAGGCCCACAGCCAGCAACAGGAAACTCGCGTAGTCGATGCGTCCCTCCGGCTTCTTCAGATAGGGCGGGTCGGTGACGTTCAGCAGGGCCATGGTGATGCCGATGATTCCCACCGGCACGTTGATGTAGAACACCCAGCGCCAGGTGATGGTGTCGGTGATCCATCCGCCCAGGGTGGGCCCGATGATGGGGCCGAAGATCACGCCCACCCCGAACAGGGCCATGGCCTTGCCGTGCTCCTCGGGCGGGAAGGACTCCAGGAGGATGGCCTGGGACATGGGCACCATGGCGCCCCCGGCGATTCCCTGCAGCACCCGCATGGCCAGCAGCATGGGCAAGGACAGGGCCGCTCCCGACAGGAACGAGGCCACCGTGAACAGCCCCAGGCACCAGATATAGGCCCGCTTGCGGCCGAAGAAGTTGCCGATCCAGCCGGTCATGGGCAGGATCACGGCGTTGGCCACCAGGTAGCTGGTGATCACCCACGTCACCTCGTCCTGCCCGGCGCTGAAGGTGCCCTGGATGTGGGGCAGGGCCACGTTGGCCACCGAGGTGTCGATGACCTCGATGAGGGTCCCGATCATCACCGTGACGGCGACCAGGTACTTGTTGGCCGCGCCCCGGTTCGCAGGCGCCCCGCCGGGTGTCGTGTTGCCTGCTTCCCGGCCCACAGTCAGTCCTCCGGCCCGCTGGTGTCCACGGTCACTTCGCAGGACAGTCCGATCTTCAGCAGCCGCCCGGGGACTTCGTCATCCAGGGCGATGCGCACCGGCAGGCGCTGGACAACCTTGATCCAGTTGCCGGTGGCGTTCTCCGGTGGCAGCAGGGAGAACGCCGCGCCGCTGCCGGCGCCCAGGCTGGCCACGTGGCCGTGATACTCGGTGCTCCCGTCGGCGTCGATGGTGAAGACGGCCGACTGGCCCACGCGGATGCGCCGCAGCTGGGTCTCCTTGAAGTTGGCGTCGATCCATACGTGGTCGCCGTCGGTCTGCACGATGCGGCACAGCGGCTGGCCGGGGGCGACCACCTGCCCGGTCATGGCCGCCTTGTCGGCCACCACGCCCGAGCAGGGAGCGGTGATGGTGCAGTAGCTGCGTTGCAGCAACGCGTTGTCCAGACCGGTGCGGGCCTTTGCCACCGCCTTCAGCTTGGCCTCCAGCCCGGCGCGGGCAGCGGCCAGTTGTTTGCGGGCTGCCTCGAGCCCGGCGGCGGCCACCTTCTCGGCGGCCACGGCCTGTTCGTACTGCCGGCGGGCCGTCGAGCCCTTGCTGTCCAGGGCTGCGAAGCGGTCCCGGTCGGCGCGGGCCAGTTCGAGCTGGGCTGCGGCCGCCTTGACCTGGGCTTCCGCCCCCGAGATCCGGGCCCGCTGCAGGCTGACGGCCGCCTCGGCCGCGCCCAGGTTGGCCCGCTGCTTGGCGACGCCCTCGTCGAAGTCCCGCGGGTCCAGCTCGGCGATGACCTGCCCGGCGGTGACGCTGTCGTGCTCGGCGATGGCCACCTTGAGCAGGGTGCCCGGTACGCGCGAGGCCACGGCGGTCACGTCGGCGCCGATGTAGGCGTTGTCCGTGGCCGGATAGATGCGGCCGTGCTCCCACTTGCGCCAGCCCGCGAAGACCAGCAGGGCGGCGCAGACCAGGATGATGGTCAGTCCCAACCAACGCTTGCTCATGGCATGTCGCTCCCTTGTGCGGTGATTGCTGTGTCGGTGAAGATCGAGGCCGGATCCCGGCCCGTGACGGCGGCCAGCCGGGCGGCGGCCAGGATTCCGTCGTGATGCTTCACAAGGGCCTGCAGGCGCGACTGCGCCAACAGGGCCTCGGCGTCCAGCACGTCGCTCGACCGGGCCAGCCCCTGCCGGTACTGGTCGCTGACGATGCGCAGGTTCTCGGCGGCGGCGGCGACGCTGGCATGGGCCGTGGCCTCCTCGCGGCGGGCCTGTTCCAGCGCCCTGCGCGCCTGGTCGAACGCCACCCGGGCGGCGCGCTCGGCCTCCCGGCAGGCGCGGGCGGCGGTGATGGTCGCCGCTTCGGCCTTGGCGGTTCCGGCGGTGCGGGCGCCGCCGTCGAACAGGTTCCAGCTGACCCCCACGGCCAGGGAGTTCACGTGGGGATACACCAGGGCGTCGTTGTCCTGCCAGGTGTGGCTGGCGGCCGCGAAGACGTTGGGCAGCCAGGCGCGGCGCGCCAGGTCGGCCAGGACGCGGGCCGTGTGCTCGGCCTCGGCCGCGGCGCGGACCCGGAGGTTGCCGGCCAGCAGGGTGTCGGGATCGCCGGGAGCCAACTGCTGCGGCTCGAACGCCACGGCCAGGGTGTCCGGGAGGGTCACCGGGGTCAGGGGATCGCGCCCCAGCATGCGGTTCAGATCCTGGAGCACCACCGCCAGCCGGTCGTCCACGGCCGCCCGGGCGTCGCGCACCTGGTCGCGGCGGACCCGGGTTTCCAGCAGGTCGTTGCGGGCCACGAGCCCGTGGTCATAGAGATCCCGGGCTTCCTGCAGGTGCTTGTCCAGCGAAGCCAGGGAGCGGTCCAGCACCCCGGCCTGGCCCTGCAGGTTCATGGCGTCGAGGTAGCGGGCCAGGGCGTCGAGCTGGGCGTTCTGGATCCGGGACAGGCCCGCCGCGCGCACCGAGGCGAGATTGTGCCGTGCGGCCTTGACCGCCAGCCCGCGCTGCCCGCCGTTCCAGAGCAGCTCGCGCGCGGTGAGCGAGAATTCCCCGTTGCTCTGGTTGCCCATGGGGAAGGTCAAGGGGCCGGCGGTGATCTCCGGCTGGTTGTCGCGTGTGATGTACTGGCCCTGGAAGTCCACGGTGGGATACCAGGTGGACCGGGCGTGCCGCACATCGGCCGCCGCGGCCATGGAATCGCTGACCGCCTGGGTCGAGGCGAACGATTGCCTGGCGGCCAGCGCGGCTACCTGCCCCGGAGTCAGCGGGGCCTCTTGCCCCAGGGCCGCCACGGCCGGCAGGAGCCAGAGCAGACCCGCGGCGCCGTGCTGCAGGAACTTGCGGATGCTCATGTCACGAACCCCCTTTCCAGGGCGTGGGCGGCGTTGGCCTCCATGCGCTTCAACAGGTTGATGACGGTTTTCTTTTCCTGCGCGCTGAAACCCTCGAGCAGGATGTCCTGCCAGCGCCAGAGCTTGGACAGGACGGCGTCCCACAGCTCGCGGGCGGCGTCGGTTACTTCAACGACGTTGGCGCGGATGTTGCCGGGCACAGGACGGCGTTTCACCAGGCCCTTCTTCTCCAGCACCGCGAGCATGCGCGCGGCGGTGCTCTTGTCCACGTACAGCCTGCCCGCCAGTTCCTCCTGGGTGATGCCGTCACCCTTGGTGATCAGGGTGCCCAGGTAGAACAGGTGTTCCTTGCTGACGCCGTGGGGGCCGAGCACCCGCGTCGCGTAACGGCCGGCGATGAGGTTCAGCACGTAGATCATGCGACCCAGGGACTGTTCAGGATCGTGTTTCATGCCACCTCCAGGTACGACGGACGGGATCATATGTTGTCTTTGCAACAAATGTATAAGCAACAGTTGGTGTGTCAACAAAAAATTTCAGGGTTAATCGCCCGGGCCTGGATCGAGGGCGTTGCTGACCAGGTACAGCAC
>JALUJS010000344.1 GCA_027056825.1 Candidatus Krumholzibacteriia bacterium
GTGGCCGTCATGGAGGGCGGAGAGCCCAAAGTCATCCAGAACAAGGAAGGCAACCGGACCACCCCGTCGGTGGTGGCCTGGAACAAGAACGGGGACCGGCTTGTGGGGCTGCTGGCCAAGCGCCAGGCCGTGACCAACCCCACCGACACCGTGTACTCCATCAAGCGCTTCATGGGCCGCCGTTTCGAGGAGGTGGCCACGGAGATCAACGAAGTTCCCTACGAGGTCGTCAAGGGCGCCAACGGGGAAGTGCGGATCAAGACCGGGCACGGGGAGTTCTCCCCGCCGGAGATCTCCGCGCAGGTCCTGCGGGCGCTGAAGGAGACCGCCGAGGAATACCTGGGCGAGACCGTGACCGACGCGGTGATCACCGTGCCGGCCTATTTCAACGACAGCCAGCGCCAGGCCACCAAGGACGCGGGCAAGATCGCGGGCCTCGAGGTCAAGCGCATCATCAACGAGCCCACCGCCGCGGCCCTGGCCTACGGCCTGGACAAGAAGGGGGAGGAGACCATCGCCGTGTTCGGCCTCGGCGGCGGCACCTTCGACATCTCCATACTGGAGATCGTCGACGGCGTGTTCTCCGTGCTGGCCACCAACGGCGACACCCACCTGGGCGGCGACGACTTCGACCAGATGATCATGGACTACCTGGTGGATACCTTCATCAAGCAGGAGGGCATCGACCTGTCCAAGGACCCCATGGCCCTGCAGCGCCTGAAGGAAGCGGCGGAGCAGGCCAAGCGCGAATTGAGTTCGTCCAGCCAGGCCGAGATCAACCTGCCGTTCATCACGGCCGACCAGAGCGGTCCCAAGCACTTCACCCACACCCTGACCCGGGCGAAGTTCGAGGACCTGGTGGGCGGACTGGTCGAGCGCACGGTCAAGCCCTGCCAGGCCTGCCTCAAGGACGCGGGTCTGAAGGCCTCGGACATCGACGAGGTGCTGCTGGTCGGCGGTTCCACCCGGATTCCCGCGGTGCAGGCCAAGGTCAAGGAGATCTTCGGCAAGGAGCCCAACAAGACAGTCAACCCCGATGAGGTCGTGGCCATGGGTGCGGCCATCCAGGGGGGCGTCCTGGGTGGCGAGGACATGGACATCGTCCTGCTGGACGTCACGCCCCTGAGCCTGGGCATCGAGACCCTGGGCGGGGTGATGACCAAGCTCATCGAGCGCAACACCACCATCCCCACCAAGAAGAGCCAGATCTTCTCCACCGCTTCGGACAACCAGCCCACCGTGGACATCCATGTCCTGCAGGGTGAGCGGGAGATGGCGGTGGACAACAAGACCATCGGACGGTTCCAGCTGACGGGCATTCCGCCGGCCCCGCGCGGCGTGCCGCAGATCGAGGTGACCTTCGACATCGACGCCAACGGCATCCTGTCGGTCAGCGCGGTGGACAAGGCCACGGGCAAGGAACAGTCCATCAAGATCCAGGCTTCCAGCGGGCTTACCGAGGAGGAGATCGACAGGATGGTCAAGGACGCCGAGGCCAACGCCGAGGCCGACCGCAAAAAGCGGGAGCTGATCGACCTGAAGAACGAATCCGAGGCCGCCGTCCTGGCCGCCCGCAAGAGCATCGAGGATCTCGGCGACAACCTCGAGGATGGCGACAAGGAGGCCATCGAGGGCAAGATCAAGGCCCTGGAGGAGGTGCTCAAGGGGGATGACGCCGAGATGATCCGGGCCGCCAAGGACGCCCTCATGAAGACCGTGCAGGAGCTGGCAGGCAGGGCCTACCAGAAGGCCTCCGCGGCCGGCGCCGCCGCCGGTACGGATTCCGGGGGCCAGGAGAGCGGGCCCTCCGACACCGATACCGGCGAAAAAACCGGGGGCGCAGAGGGTCCGGTGGACGCTGATTATGAAGTCGTCGATGATTGAGGGAAACCGCCCCCGGCATCTTGCCGGGGGCGGCTAACATAAAGCGCCGCAAATAAATAAAATCGGAATATTCTTGTTGACAAAGCAAACTCGACCGTTTATCATCCAAGAATGATTCCTGTTCCCTTTTTTGAGCACGTGAAAATCATCGGGAACGGGAACATGGGTCCCCGGATTGGGTATGATGCCCACGGGGCCGGGATGCCACCCCATTCCGAAAGCGGCCCCCGTTGGGGGTTTGGGCATAGATGGAGGCACGGATGTACGAGATCGAACTGAGCAGCGACCGGCGCGAGGACCCCAGCCTGCAGCACTACCTGCACACCATCGGCAAGCATCCCCTGCTGACGCGTGAGGAGGAGTACGAGCTGGCCCGCCGGATCCGGGAGGGGGACAAGGAGGCCCTGGACAAGCTGGTCAACAGCAACCTGCGCTTCGTGGTCAGCGTGGCCAAGAAGTTCCTCAACCAGGGCCTCAGCTACATGGACCTGATCGCCGAGGGGAACATCGGCCTGATCACCGCCGCCAAGCGATTCGACGAGCGGCGCGAATTCCGCTTCATCTCCTACGCGGTATGGTGGATCCGGCAGGCCATCCAGAAGGCCATCGCCGAGCAGACCAACACCGTACGGCTTCCCATCAACCGCTCCCAACAGGCCCAGCGCATGAAGAAGGTCTCCCGCAAGCTGGAGCAGAAGTATCATCGCAAGGTCGCCGAGGACGAGATCGCCGAAGCCATGGACATGGATCCACGCAAGATGGGCCAGATCCGGGCGGCCAGCAAGCCCCTGGTCAGCCTGGACCAGCCCCTGTACGACGACGATCTGACCCTGGCCGACACCCTGCCCGACCCGCACGATGAGGGTCCGCACCAGGGCTACGTCAACGAGGAACTGGAGCAGGAGCTGTCCAGCGCCATGTCCCTCCTGACCGAGCGCGAGAAGGACATCGTGCGCCGCTACTACGGCATCGGGACCGAGGAGACGGCCTCCCTGGAGACCATCGGGCAGGACATCAACCTCTCGCGGGAGCGGGTCCGCCAGATCCGCAACCAGGCCTTGGCCAAGATGCGCACCCACGGGCATGGTCGCAGGCTCCTGGACTACCTGAGCTGACGCTTTTTGCGTTGACAGATCACCGGCTGGAAGCTTTATTATTCCGCGCTTGGCGGGCGATTAGCTCAGCTTGGTT
>JALUJS010000345.1 GCA_027056825.1 Candidatus Krumholzibacteriia bacterium
TCCCGGACAATATAGCATAACCGGCAAGGGGTTCCTACCGTGATTGTTGCGGTTGGCGACGCCACCCTGGCCGGTGCCGCGCGCGCTATTTCAACAGGGAGATCTTGCCGGCGGCGGCCCGGCGGCCGTCGGCCTCGAGGATGTAGAGGTAGGTTCCTGACCCCGCGGGCAGACCGTGGTTGTCCCGGCCCCTCCAGGAAAGCCGGCCGGGACCCGCGGGCAGAAGGCGGCGCGGGCCGGTCCAGACCTCGCGACCCCGCAGGTCCAGGATGCGCAGGCGGATCGCCGCGTCAGCAGTCAGCGTGAACGAGACGGTGGTGCCGGGGTTGAAGGGGTTGGGCGCGGCCCGGTGGGTGGCCACCGGACCGGGATCCGGCGGGGAGGGCGCCGCCGCCGCGGTGAAGACCTTCTCGGTGATCTCGTCCACGTTGATGTGACCCATGGGACCAGTCTCGTCGTCGACGATGCGGATGAAGCACGTGACGCCGGTGTACTGCCGCACATCCCAGCGGCGCAGGGTCATCCGCTCCTGGCCGCCGCCGGTTTCGGAGAACAGGATCGTGGAATCGGCGACCGCCACCAGGGCGACGTAGCAGGTCCCCGGGTAGTCGCCGCCGCCGACCAGCAGTTCGATCATGTCCCCGGTGATCACGAAGGGCCTGCTTTCCAGGCGGCCCAGCGCCGCGTCACCCAGGGAGACCCCTGGTGCCCCCTTCCCGGACAGGGGCCCCTGGTAGTACTCCTGGCTGCTGAAGTATCCGTTGCCCACCATGCCCACCGAAGGTTCGCCCCGCCACAGGGGGTTGTCCCCGAAGGTGGGGTTGGCGTCGAAGACGATGCCCGTGTGCAGGGCCCAGTGCTCATCCAGGGGGTGGGGTTTGTAGATGGCCGGAGCGGACCCGTCGGGGCCGGTAAAAAGGGTGTCGATGCGCACGACGTAGGTCAGGCTGTCGGATTCCGGCAGGTGGAAGGGGGTGATGCGGGAGAACAGCCGCACACCCGGGTCGAAGGAATCGACCTCCGGCGCGTAGGATCCGGTTTCAATCATGACCCGGTCGGCCATGGTCCACGCACCGGGGTCGGTCTCGGAAATGAGGCTGATGCCGCCGGTATCGTATTCACCGAAGAACAGATGGTGCCAGGAGCCGATCACCTGGTACTGGGGGCTTTCGGGGACGCGCCAGGAATCGGCGCCGTCGTTGATGAAGAAGGGGCCCTGGTCCGTCCAGGTCACCAGGTCGGGGGAGGTGGCGTGGAACAGGATTCCGGTGCCGCTGGTATACCACTTGCGGGCCGCCACCAGGATGTGCCACAGTCCCTGCTCCCGCCACACGAACGGATCCCGGAAGTCGCTCCACCAGCCGTCCGGATCCCAGAGGTATTCCAGCGGATCGGGTTCGAGGACGGGATTGAAGTCGGCCTTGGTCCAGAAGAAGAGGTCGTCCGAGACCGCCAGGGCGATCCTCTGGTTGATCTGCGCGTCGCACGAGGTGTAGGCCATGGTCCAGCGCCCGCCGGCGTCGTCGTAGAAGACGTCCGGCGCCCAGACCGCGCCCTGTTCCCACGCCTCGGCGCTCACCGCAACCACGGGCCCGTCGATTTGCCAGTGCTTCAGGTCGCGGGAATGGGCATGCCAGATGGTGTCGCCGCGGGCGGCCGAGGGGGTGGCGTCGGGGATGGCGTGATAGAAGATGTGGTACACCGAGTCGGGTCGCACCATGCTGAAGTCCCAGACCTGGTGCTCCGGGTGCACGAAGAACTTCTGCTCGAAATCGAAGCGGATCATGGCCCGGGCCGGGACGGTCGGGATCAGCAGCGCAAGAAGCGCCAGGCAGGCATGCACAAGGCAGAACCGCATGAGACGGACCCGGGGGGATGCCGTGGCCGCCGGGCGGTGGGGGATGGGAAGATGCGCGCTCAAGGCCAGTGGACTCCGGCTGGGCTGGGGACCATTGGTTTATCCCGAATTATTGAATCGCGTAGCGATTCAATAATTCGGGTTAGGATAGAGCTATTATACCAGAACGATGACGGGTTAACCCGGATCAATCAACTGCAGTCGCTCATTCATGATGAATCCGGGTCGAACAACGGGGTGGAGAATTGTCCTGGATAAAGACGGCGATGGTCATGATCCTGCTGGGCGTGGCCGTCCCCTGCGCCCGGGGCGGACCGCCGCCGGCGGATCGCGGTCGGCCGGGGCGCCGGATGGATGCGGCCGCGGCCCTGGCCCGCGTGGACAGCCTGGTCACCGCCGGCGCGCTGGATGGGGCCGCAACGACCGCGGCCGCCCTTTGGGAGGAACTGGGCGCCGACCCGCTGTTCGGGTGGCAGGTCGCCTCCCGGCTGGGGCTGATCAGGTTGCGGCTGGGCGAGGCCGCGGAGGCCGTCCAGTGGTGCGAGCGGTCCCTGGCCGCGCGTCCGGACCAGGCCCAGGTGCACCGGACCCTGGCCGGGGCCCTGCGCGAGTTGGGGCGCCGCGGCCGGGCGCTGGCGGAATACGACGCGGCGGTGGAACTGGCTCCCCTGGACGCGGACCTGCAGCTCGAATACGGCCAGATGCTCATGGAATACCGCATGTGGGACCGGGCCGAAAGGCGCCTGCAGCTTGCAGCCAGGCTGTGCGGCAACTGCCTGGAGGCCCAAAGGGCGCTGGCGAACCTTGCCCTCGGCAGAGGTGACCATGCCACGGCGGCCGAGCTCCTGGGCGGCCTGTGGCGGCGGACCGGTGACGACCGGCTGGTGAATCCCTATCTGGCCAGCCTGGTTCGCGCCGGGCGGGACTCGACGGTCCTGGCCCTCCTGGATTCCCTGCCCCCGCAAGGTATGGATCCACAGCGGTGGCTCATCGCCGTGCAGGCCGAGAAGGATGTCCCGGGCTGTGGGGCGAAATGGTCGGTACGGGCCCTGCACCGGCCGGAGGCGGGCGCAACGGCGGGCGCAGGGGGTGGCTATCAGTCCCCACCGGCCGCGTTCTGGGCCCTGGTCGCTGGGAACCTGCAGCGGGCCGGTCGCCCCGCGCAGGCCCTGGAGGCCCTGGACCGGGCCCTGGCCCTGGATCCGGGCAA
>JALUJS010000346.1:0-7303 GCA_027056825.1 Candidatus Krumholzibacteriia bacterium
CTCGTACACGTAAACCGTCAGCACGGGCCCGAAGATCTCCTCCACCATGCTCTCGTAGTGGGGGTCGGTGGCCTGGATCACGGTGGGCTCGATGAAGTAGCCCTTGCTGTCGTCGAAGCCGCCACCGGCGATGATGCGGGCCTTGCCGCGGGCGGCGCGGCTGCGGGCGCGCTTGATGTACCCGGTGATGGTGTCGAAGGCGCCGCGGTCGATGACCGCGCCCATGAAGGTGCGGAAATCGGTCACGTCCCCCATGCGGATGGTGGCGATCTCGTCCAGCAGCTTCTTCTTCACGTCCTTCCACAGGCTCTTGGGGATGTAGGCCCGGCTGGCCGCGCTGCACTTCTGGCCCTGGTACTCGAAGGCGCCGCGCACCAGCGCGGTCACCAGCGCGTCCACGTCGGCGCTGGGGTGGGCGAACACGAAGTCCTTGCCCCCGGTCTCCCCCACGATCCGCGGGTAGCAGCCGTAGTTGTGGATGTTGGTCCCCACCGTGCGCCACATGTTCTGGAACACGGCCGTGCTGCCGGTGAAATGGATGCCCGCAAGGTCACCGCTGGCCAGGACGGGGTTGCCCACCGCACCGCCGCGGCCGGGCACCAGGTTGATCACGCCGTCGGGCAGACCGGCCTCGCGGAAGATCCGCATCAGGTACCAGGCCGAGTACACGGCGCTGGAGGCCGGCTTCCACACCACGGTGTTGCCCATCAGCGCGGGCGCCGTCGGCAGGTTGCCGGCGATGGAGGTGAAGTTGAAGGGCGTCACCGCGAACACGAACCCGTCCAGCGGACGCTGCTCGACCATATTCCACATGCCCGGAGCGCTGTTCGGCTGCTCGGCCAGGATCTGCTGGGCGTAGTAGGGGTTGAAGCGCCAGAAATCGATGAGTTCGCAGGCGCTGTCGATCTCGGCCTGGAAGGCGTTCTTGCTCTGGCCGAGCATGGTCGCGGCGTTCAGCGTCATGCGGTGGGGCCCGGCCAGCAGTTCGGCGGCCTTGAGCATCACCGCGGCGCGGTGTTCGAAGGGGGTGGCGGCCCACTCCTTGCGGGCCTTCATGGCCGCCTTGATGGCCTGCTTGACTTCCTTCTCGCCGGCCATGTGGTAGCGGCCCAGCACGTGCCCGTGGTCGTGGGGCATGACGCAGTCGGCCATGTTGCCCGTGCGGATCTCCTTGCCGCCGATCACCACGGGAATCTCGACCTGCTCGCCGGCCATCCTCTTCAGCGCGGCCTTCAGTTCCTTCTTCTCGGGCGAGCCCTCAAGGTACCCCTTGATGGGCTCGTTGCGGGGCTCTGGCACGGAGTAGATCATATCGGACATGGCTCCTCCTTCCGGACCGGTCACGGGTTGGGTTTCATGGGCGGACCATGGCAAACCGCGGGGCAAAACGCAAGCCTTGTGCAGGAGAAAATCGGGGTTAAAATGGAGCGGTATCCCGGCCCGAGAATGATGCGACAAAACGGCAAGGAGCCCACATGACCCAGGGACCCGGCAACCTCCAGACCATCGAATCCCACATCCTGGAACTGCAGAGCCTGCACCCGGGCGCCAGCGGGGATTTCACCGGCCTGCTCAACGACATCACCCTGGCCGCCAGGATCATCGGCCGTGAGGTCACCAAGGCCGGCCTGGTGGACATCCTGGGCGCCACCGGCGAGAAGAACGTGCAGGGCGAGGTGGTGCAGAAGCTGGACGACTACGCCAACGGGGTCTTCATGAACTGCCTGGGCCGCCGCGGACAGGTCTGCATCCTGGGCAGCGAGGAGATGGCCGATCCGGTCTACGTTCCGGTCAGCCAGGGTTCGGGGCGCTACGTGGTGATCTTCGATCCCCTGGACGGCAGTTCCAACATCGACGCCAACGTCTCGGTGGGAACCATCTTCGGGATCTGGAAGCGCCGCTCCGAGCGCACCCACGTCGGCGAGCAGGATCTCCTGCAGCCGGGCCGCGACCTGGTGGCCGCCGGCTACATCGTCTACGGTTCCAGCACCATGTTCGTGTACTCGGCCGGACACGGGGTGCACGGCTTTACCCTGGATCCGGGCATCGGCGAGTTCCTGCTCAGCCACGAGGACATCAAGACCCCCTTCAACGGGCACGTGTACTCCGTCAACGAGGGCTACGCCGGCCACTGGCCGCCGGAAGTGCGCCAGGTCGTCGAGACCCTCAAGACCGGGCGGCCGGGACGGGACGGCGGCATGTCCGGCCGCTACATCGGCTCCCTGGTCGCGGACTTCCACCGCAACCTGCTGTACGGCGGCACCTACCTCTACCCGCCCACCGGGAGCATGCCCCGCGGCAAGCTGCGGCTGACCTGCGAGGCCGCTCCCCTGGCCTTCATCGCCGAGCAGGCCGGCGGTTACGCCAGCGACGGGCAGGGGCCCATCCTGGACATCACGCCCACGGACCTGCACATGCGGGTGCCCCTTTACATCGGCAGCCGCGAGGACGTGCTGTGGATCGAGAAGTGCCTGTCCGAATCGTGCGGGAAATTGTAGAGGCTGTCCCGCGCCGCGGGCGGCGGCGCGGGCAAGGTCCGGCGGGGATCAGACCCGGGGCGTCATCTGCTTCTGCTGGCCCTTGTGCTCCACCACCAGCGCCAGGGCGCTGTTGGGGCAGCGGGGCTTGTGCTGGACGCCGCCGGGAATCAGGATGCTCTCACCCTGGCGTACGGTGATCGTTTCCCCCTCCATCTCCACCAGCAGTTCACCTTCCAGGATGGTGATGAACTCGTCCAGTTCGTGGGCGTGGGCCATGTAGTCGCCGCTGTAGCGGACGATGAAGGCATGGTAGTCCTCGTCGATCTCCGTCACCACGACGGGACGGAAGACCTCGCTCAGGCCGCGGGCCATGCGCAGCACCGAATACTTGGGCATGTCGTATTTCCTCCTCGGGCGGTCCCTCAGGGCTCTCCCTGCAGTTCTTCCTTCAGCAGCGCCGCCTCCGGCGAGTCCGGATAGCTTTCCAGCAGCCGGTCACCCATGGCCCGGGCTTCGTCGGGCCGGTCCAGTTCCAGCAGGCAGCGGCGCGCCTTGTACAGTCCGGCCGCCGCGTTGGGGTCGTCCGGAAAGCGCTCCAGGAGCTGTTCGAAATGCTCCAGGGCCTTGGCGTATTCCCCGGCGTCCATTTCCAGGCCGCCCAGCCGGAACAGGGCCCGCGCGGCGCCCTCGGTCTCCCCGAAACGCTGCAGGAACTCCTCATAGCCGGCCCGCGCCAGGTCCGTATTGCCCCGGCTGCGGTCCAGGTCCGCGGCGTCCAGGATGGTCCGGCCCTCCTCCGGCAACGCGCTGGCGGCCCGGTCCGGTTGCGGCGGCCGGTACTCCCCGAGGGTGGGGATTCCCGACCGCGTGACCAGCAGGTCCACCCGCGCCGACAGGTTGCGCATGAACTCGGCGTTGTCGTCGAGCTTGCGCAGCAATTGCTCCAGCCGCGCGTCGAGCTGGGTCAGCTTGGCCATGCCCATGGCCCCGGTCTGGTCGCCGGCGACGTCCTGCATCCGCACCAGCTCGGTCAGGGCGGTGACGTCCTGCTGCAGCTTGCGGTTCTGGGCTTCCAGTCGGGCGATGTCGTCCCGGTTGGCCTGGATCCCCGTCTCGATCCGGTCGAGCTGGGAGGCGCAGCCGCCCAGGACGGCCACGCCGGTCAGCAGGCATCCCAGCGCCAGCAGTCGCGTGATACGTCCCGCGGTCATCACGGGTTCTCGAAGTGCGCCCGGCGGTTCTGGGCCCAGGCATCCTCGTTGTGACCGGTGGCGAAGGGCTTGTTCTCACCGTACGAGGTGATCAGCATCCTGCTCTCGGGCACGCCCAGGCTGGCCAGGTAGTCCCGCACCGCCCGCGCGCGCTTCTCGCCCAGGGCCAGGTTGTACTCCACGGTGCCGCGCTCGTCGCAGTGCCCGGAGATCAGGACCATCACGCCGGCTTCCTTGAGGATCCTGGCGTCGCGCGCAAGGGTCGCCATGGCCTTGTCGTCCAGGTCATACTTGTCGAAGCCGAAGAAGACGTCCTCGACGCCGTACTCGGACGGCTGCAGGGACTTGTAGTCGATGGCGTTGGCGTCGGGAACTTCCGGAGTCTCCGGGACGGTGGTTTCGGGAATCACCTCGGCCGGGGTGTTGTCCACCGGCACCGGGGGCTCGGTTTCCACGGGCTGCTTCTTGCTGCAGCCGGAGGCCACAGCCAGGAACAGGACCAGCAGGACCGTCACCGGGATCAACTTGCGCAGCGTTACCATCATTCCGAACTCTCCTTGGGATCGCTCCCATCGTCGGCCTAGTGCGACCAGGCCGGGGTGATGTCGGGATCGTTTCCGAAGGTCAACTGCCGGAAACTCTCCTCGACCACGTCGTACACGTAAAGCTTGAAGACCCCGCTGCGGTCCGACGCGAACACCAGGTGCCGGCCGTCGGGGGCCCAGCTGGGATCCTCGCAGTTTCCCCACTCCGGGCCGGTCACGATGCGCCGGTCCTCGCCCGTGGGCTTGATCAGCACCAGGTGCGTCACGTTCCCGATGCGGGTGGCGTAGGCCAAGCGGTCGCCCAGCGGGGACCAGGCGCCCGAATCGTTGTACTTGCCCTCGAAGGTCAGGCGGCGCCGGCCGCTGCCGTCCTTGTCGATGATATATAACTGCGGGGTGCCCGTCCTGTCACTGGTAAAAACCAGTTCTCCCCCGCCGGGGGACCACGCCGGGCTGATCTCGATGGCCGGGGAGACGGTCAGGCGCTTGACGATGGCGCCCCCGGGGCCGATGCGGTAGATCTCCGGATTGCCTGTCCGCGACAGCGAAACCAGCAGTTCCTGCCCGTCGGGGCTCCAGTCCGCGCCCAGGTTCAGCCCGTCCAGCGCCAGGATGCGACGCACCTTGCCGGTGGAGGTGTCCAGGCTGTACAGCCCCTGGCGGCCGCCGTGGTAGCTGGTAAAGGCGATCTGCCCGTTGTCCGGGGACCAGGCCGGGCACAGGTTCAGGGTGCGGTTGGCCGTCACCCGCATCAGGCCCGCGCCGTCGTAGTCCACCACGTAGAGGTCGCGGCGGTCGCCCGTCCCGCGGGAAAAGACGATGCGGGTCAGGCAGATGCCCTCGCGCCCGGTGACCATGGCCAGCACCTCGTTGGCGAAGTGGTGGGCCGTCAGCCGTTGCTGGTCGTCCAGGGGGCGGTACCGCTTGGCCAGCAGCAGCTGGCGCCCCGGGTAGGTCAGCAGGTCCAGGCTGACCGTCAGCGGCGCCTGTTCCCCGCTGGTCTCCGCGTCCATCAGGGGGCCTTCCACGCGACCCTCGATGACGTACTCGAAGGCGAAGCTGTCGGGTTCATCGGTGGAGGTCCCGGTCCGGCACAGCCCGCTGAGATCCAGGTCGCTGCGCAGCACCGCACCCACGAGGTCGGCGCCCGCAGCCGCGCGTTCGCCGCCGGACAGGATATCCAGGGGCATGATCAGCACGTCGGTCTTGCGGTAGGCCGTCCGCGTGGTCTCGATGACCACCTCGGACCCCTGCGCCACGGCCTCGCCGCGCCAGCCCGGCAGGATTCCGCACAGGAGGATCAGGATCAGGGATCTGCGCATCAGTGATCAGGCTCCAGGTTGAAGATGAACGACACGCCCAGGCTCGCTCCCCCGTACTGCGGCGGCAGCGGCGGCAACCGCGTGGCCATGACCGCCCGCAGGGCTTCGCGGTCGAACACCCCGATGCCGCTGCTTGAGGTCAGCGCGACCCCCGAGATGGTCCCGGCGCGCGAGACTTCGAAATGCACCGTGCAGCTGATGCGGTCGCCCCGAAAGCCCATCTGCCGGGGATTCCAGTTGCGGTCCACCAGCGCCTCGATCCGCGTCAGGTACCAGGCGAAGGGAAAGTCGCTGTCGGTTGCCCCCACCCGGGGTCCGGCCGCAGCCGCGGCCGGTGCGGTGGTCTCCTGTACGTCGGACTCGGGTTCGGGTTCCGGTTCGGTGCGGGCCGGGGGTTCCGGCTCGGTATCCTGTGGCTGCTCGTTGTGGGTCCGGTCGGGCACTTCCTTGGGCGGAAGTTCCGTCTCGGTCTTGCGGGGAGCCGGTTCCGGTTCCACCGCCTGCTGTTGCCGGTCCGGCGGCGGAGGCGTCTCGCGCGAGACCGCCTGCACCTGCGGCCGGGGCATGTGCACGAAGCGGAAAGGGACCGCGCGCGGCAGACGGGGCGGGCGGCGGCTGACGTGGTTGCCGTAGACCACCACCACGAGCGACAGCAGGGCGTGGACAACCAGGGAATACGGCAGACCCCGGGTCATGGCTCCGGCGAACCTCCGGGAGGATCGGCCACCAGGGATAGGTTCAGGAAGCCCTCCCGTTCCAGGGCGGCCATGACCCTCACCACCATGCCGTAGGGCACCTCTTCCCCGCAACGCAGATAGACCGGGATGGAATCGCGCCGATCGGCGTAGGGCTGCATGAGCGCCGGCAGGTCCGCGATCTCCACCGGCTGTTCCATGAAGTAGACCTGGCGGTTGTCCGTCACCGAGATCACCGGCCCCTCGCGCACGATCTGGGTGCGGGTCTCGGCCTCCGGCAGGTTCACTTCCACCCCGCCCTGGATGTACGGGGCGGTAAGCATGAAGATGATCAGCAGCGTCAGCGTCACGTCCACCAGGGAGGTGATGTTGATGTCGGCGAGGCTCCGGAAATGCCGCCTGCGGGAAGCCATCAGATCCTCTCCGCGGGATGGGCGCCCGGCCGCTGGGGCAGGTCGCGATCACCCGGCAGAACCGCGCCGCGCCCGCCGCCCGCGGCCTCTTCCAGGATGGTCCGCAAGCGGTCCATCTCGTTGGCCACCAGGTCGATCTTGCGCACCAGCATGTTGTAGAAGATCACCGCGGGAATGGCCACGGCCAGGCCGGCGATGGTGGTCGTCAGGGCCTCGGCGATGCCCGGCGCCACCACGGTCAGGTTCGCGCTGTGCATGGTGGACATGTCCCAGAAGGAGGTCATGATACCCCACACCGTGCCCAGCAGGCCCAGGAAGGGCGAGATGGTCACCGCGGTGGACAGCAGGATCAGGTAGCGCTCGAGGTTCTCGGTCTCCAGGAAGGCCGCGCGCTCGGCGGCGCGCCTGATGGCGGGCACCTCCGTCAGCGTCTCGGTCTCCAGCACCAGGCTGGAAAGGGGCAGATCGGGATGCTCCCGGCTCCAGGCCGCCAGTTCGCGCGGGGGCGCCCCCCGGTCCAGCCACTGCTCGCACTCCTTCCAGAAGGCCAGGTGGCCGTTGCGGATGCGGCCGAGGGTGCGGGCCTTGTCGATGAACACCGCCCACGAGAGCACCGACATCACCAGCAGGGTGAGCA
>JALUJS010000346.1:7313-9640 GCA_027056825.1 Candidatus Krumholzibacteriia bacterium
TCGCCGAGCGTCTGCTCCACCCCGGCCCGCCGGCCCGCCTCCTGGGCGTCGAAGCACTGCTGGACCGCCCCGGTCGTCGCGAGACCCTGCTGCAGGATCAGCTTGGCGAAGAACGAACTGCCGGCGATCAGGCCCATCAGTTCGCCGGGACCGAGGGTGCAGGGAAACACCGGCGCGGCGGCGAGAACGGGGAGGAAGGAACCCATGCGCACTCCTTGCCTGGGTCGGGGATGGTGGTCGCGAGGATCTCCGGCCGTCCCTGGCCGGCGGCGGGCCGACGGCCAGCCTGTGCTTAAGATGCCGCAGAACGGCGATTCAGGCAAGAAAGGACCGCAAAAAGGAAAAGTTCCCGGATCAGGCGCGGCCCTGGAAGGCCTTCAGGGGAAAGGCCTCGTCGAAATCGAAGCGGTCAAGGAAGTCGGAGAGGGAGTCATCAGGCTGCTTGTGCAGCAGCCCATCCTCCACCAGGTGGAACACCACCCGGCCGAAATCCAGGGTGCTGTGGACGCCCCAGCTGTTGAAGACGTCCCCGGCCATGACGCCGTAACGGTCGGCGCCCAGGTCCCGCACCACGTCCAGCAGCTCCTCGCCGGAAATGTGGCCAGGCACCTCACGCGCGATCATGGCGCGTTCGAGGGCTTCGAGGACGAAAAGGTAGGCTTCGGGCCGGAACAGGCCCCGGCGGCGGGCGATGCCCTCCACGGTGCGCACCATTTCCAGGGTCTTGTCCATCTTCGCACCAACTCCCACGCGGAAAGCCGTTCCCACGAGAACGCGGCGACCACGATTTCATTGTACTCCCGGCGTCCGATCTGTCAACCGCCGAGCGGATCCACGGGTCTTCCTGCACCCAGGAGCCTCTCGTAAAGGTCCAGGTAGCGGCGCACAACGCACCCGGCCCCGAAGTCCGTCGCGGCGTCGCGCTGACCCACCTCGGCCATGTGGGCCCGCTGCGCGGGGTCGCGGGCCAGTTCCAGCAGTGCCCCGGCCATGCCCTCCACGTCGTCCGGCTCCCGCAGGAACCCGTTGTGCCCGTCGACGATGAACTCCCCCGCGCCGCCCCGGCTGGTGGCCACGGGCACCACCCCGCAGGCCATGGCCTCCAGCGCCACCAGACCGAAGGACTCGTGCCACGAGGGAAGCAGGAGGGCGTCGGCCACCGGCAGGATGTCCTCGAGGCGGTCGAAGTGGCCCAGGAAGTGGACCCGGTCCTCCAGCCCGCGCGCGGCCACCTCGCGCCTCACCGCGGGCAGTTCCGGTCCCTCACCCACCAGCAACAGGGCCGCCGGCGCCTGGCGGCGAACCGCGTCGAAGGTCTCGATCACCGCCGGGGTGTTCTTCACGCGCCGGAAGTTGGAGGCGTGCAGGACCAGGAACCGTCCGTCCGGCGCGAAACGGGCGCGCAGTTCATGGTCCGGCCGCGGACGGAACACGCGGGTATCGACGAAATTGGGAATGACCTCGATGTCCCGGCCGCAGTCGAAGACCCGCACCGTCTCGTCCTTCAGGAATTTGGAGACCGCGGTCACGGCATCGCTCTGTTCGATGACGAAGCGGGTGATGGGAAAGAACGAGGGCTCCTTGCCCACCAGGGTGATGTCGGTGCCGTGCAGGGTGGTGATCACCGGCACCCGGTGCGGCAGGAGCATCTGGCGGGCGAGGTAGGCGCTGGCCGCGTGGGGAATGGCGTAGTGGACGTGCAGCAGGTCCAGGTTGCAGCGGCGGGCCACGTCCGCCATGGCCGAAGCGAGACTCAGGGTATAGGGAGAGTGCTCGAACACCGGATAGGAGGGCATCTCCACCTTGTGATGCATGATGTTGCGGTCGTAGCCCTGCAGGCGGAAAGGGAGGTGACTGGAGATGAAGTGGACCTCGCAGCCCCTGCGCGCCAGGTGCAGGCCCAACTCGGTGGCCACCACCCCGCTGCCCCCCTGGCTGGGATAGCAGGTGATGCCGACCGTGGGCATCCGCATCAGCGCCACTCCCGGTCGGGCAGGTCCGTCAGCACGGCGGCCGCCGCCCCGGCCATGGCTTCGCCGTACATGACGCCCGCCCGGTGACCCCAGGTCCGCCCGCGCCGCTCGATCTTCTCCAGGAAGGCCGGATCGTTGATGGCCGTGGCGCGACGCCCCTGCCGCCGGGCGAACTGGCTGCCGTAACAGGCCAGGGCCTCCCGCTTGCGGTCCCATGTGGCGGTCACGTCGAACACGATGGTGGGCCGGTCCCCGTCGGCGCAGACGTTGAAGATGGGCCCCGGCTCCCAGCGCTCCGCTGCCGCCGGCAGTTCCCGGTCTTCCGGCCACAGGCGCATGGCGCCCGCCCTGGTG
>JALUJS010000347.1 GCA_027056825.1 Candidatus Krumholzibacteriia bacterium
GGAGGGGCCTCGTCGGGTTCTGGCGCGGCCAGGGCGTCGGCGATGTGGACGGCCTGCTCACGGGCCGCTCGGGGCGTGGCCGATGATCCGGATGCGGCGTCCGGGGTGGAGGATTTCCCCAGGCGATCGACCCTGGCGCGCAGCCACAGCAGCACGACCAGCATCACGGCGAACAATCCGGTGGCCCAGCCGGCCAGGCGGGCCAGGGCCTGACGGGCGACCAGGCCCGCGCTCAGGGCGTTGGCGATGGTGCCCATCTGCTCCATGAGCACGATGGTGTTGTCCTGCAATCCCTGCACGGCATCCTTCCCGGCGGCGCTGTAGACCGAGAACTCACCGGCGGCGAGATTGGCCAGGGCCGGACCGGTCAGACGCCAGGTGTCCAGGGCCTCGTCCAGGGCCTGGCGGGCCTTGCCGCCGCGGACCTTGTGCACGGGGTAATCCCGGCCGTCGTCGTCCAGCAGCAGGCCGCCCTTGTCCAGGGCCGCCAGGTTGCGATCGAAGGCCAGGACCGTGCGCCCCACCTGCCTACGGGCCGCGGCCACGGCCTCGCGCTGCTCGGCCTGCTGCAGGGCCTGGACCTGCCGACCGAGGTCCTGGATGATGGTCTGCTGCTTCTGGGCCACCTCGATCTGCCGGCGCGAATCCGCGCCGCTGCGGCTCTGGTTCCAGACCAACCCGCCGGCGGCCACGGTCAACAGGACGACCGCGGCCATGGCCGTGTTCAACAACTGCCGTGTGGACATGCGTTTCCTCCGTTTCCTGCCACAGTCGGGGCCGGAGCCCCGGATTCCTGGATCCTGATCGGCAGGAAGAAGGTGTTATTTAGGATTTTGAAGGGAATTCAGGTACTTGGAGTGATAGTCTGCATCCTTGAATCGCCGGCCGGTACCGCACTGGGTTCTTCATGTATAATGCCGGCTGGAATCCCGTTGTTGGAAGACCCCGACCTCATCCGTGCTGTCACGCGAAAGAAGGATGACCATGTTCAAAGCCCTGCCTGTGATCTGTATCCTGGTGTTGCTGTCCGGTTGCTCCGGGGGTCCGAAGCCGGCCCTCGCGCCGGCCCCCGAGCCTGCCGCCGCTCCCGAAGCGGCTCCCGCCCCCGATACCACCTCCGGTGGGAAGATCGCCATCGACAGCCTGGACGACCTGCCGACCCACACCTATCCGCTTAGCGGTACGGTCACGGACCTGTTGAACGATCCGGCGGCCATGGCCGCCCTCCAGGAAGCCTACCGCAGGGACCTGGAGTCGGACCTGGCCACCTACGAGATCACCGACGAGGCCACCCTGAAGGCCAAGTACGGCAGCCTGATGATTCTGGACCTTCTGGACGGCAACGACGGCGAAGCCCTGGAATACCTCGACAAGGTCAAGGCGCTGGAGGACAAGGAGGCCTCGCGGCTGATGAGCGGCCTGACCGCGCGCGCGCTGATCGATGCTCGCACCACGGCCGGCCGTGACGAGACCACCCCTGCGTTCAAGGATGCCTACCGTAAGGCGCTGACCCGGCGCGTGGAGGCCCTGCCCTGGGACGTTTGCCAGGATCAGGCCAAGAGCAACAAGGGCCGGGCCGAGTTCATGAGCGAGAACCTGCTCATGGGTGTGGTGCAGTCCCGTCTGGAGCCTGCTGCCGCGGCCATGGGAGCCTTGAGTGCGGACCTGGCCGGATCGGTCATCGGCATGCGCTACGCCATGGACCACGTCCTGCCGCTGAACCCCATCGTGGCGGAGGTCTACGGGGCCTACATCCAGGAGCACAACCAGGAGAAGCACGATATCTGGCCCGGGCGCGACGTCACCCTTGCGGCCGACGCGGGCCTGCAGCCGGTGATGATCGGCATCTGGGATTCGGGCGTGGACGTGAACGTGTTCAGGGACATCGTGTTCACCAACCCGGACGAGAAGGTGGACGGCCGCGACGATGACGGCAACGGCTTCGTGGACGACATCCACGGCATCGCCTTCGACCTGGACGGCAACTACAGCACCGACATGTTGCATCCCCTGGGCGACCAGGAGGGCAAGCTGGAGGCGGCCTTCACCTCCATGCAGGGTTTCCAGGATCTGACCTCGGCCATCGACAGTCCCGAGGCCGCGGCCGTACGCAAGAAGCTGGCGGGGATGCCCCCGGACGAAGTGGGCCCTTTCCTTACGACCCTGAGCTTCGGAGGACTGTACAGCCACGGCACCCATGTGGCCGGCATCGCCTCGCGCGGCAATCCTTTCGCGCGGCTGCTGGTCGCCCGCATCACCTTCGACTACCACCAGACGCCCCAGGCCATGACCCTCGAGACCGCCCGGCGCTTGGCCGACGATTACCGGCGCACCGCGCAATACTTCGCCGACCACGGCGTGCGCGTGGTGAACATGAGCTGGGGCTGGTCCTTCAAGGAGATCGAAGGCGGGCTGGAGGCCAACGGCGTGGGCGAGGACGCCGAGGAGCGCGCGGCCATGGCCCGCGAGATGATCGATATCCTCAGCGACGGCCTGCGTGACGCCATGACGGCCACGCCGCAGATCCTCTACGTGGCCGCCGCCGGCAACGAGGACAACGACGTGGAGTTCAACGTGACGATCCCCTCGGGCTTCGACCTGCCCAACCTGATGGTGGTCGGGGCCGTGGACCAGGCGGGCGATCCCACCAGCTTCACCAGCGGGGGTCGCAACGTGAAGGTCTACGCCGACGGCTTCCAGGTCGAGAGCAACGTGCCCGGCGGCGGGACCATGAAGATGAGCGGCACCTCCATGGCCTCGCCCAACGTATGCAACCTGGCTGCCAAGCTCATCGCCCTGCGGCCCGGCTTGACGCCGACCGAGGTCATCGGCCTGATCGAGAAGGGCGCCGACCCGCATCCGGAGCATCCGGAGATCCTGCTGATGAACCCCAAGGCGTCGGTGGGGTTGCTGGAATCGTAGCCCGGATTACCCCCCGGGGGACCAGGACCCCCGCAGACGGCCTCCAATGCCCTGATTGGAGGCCGTTTTTCCTTTGGGCCGCGCGGGATGCGCCCCTCACCGCAGGTCATGTCCACCGGCTCCGCTGGAATCAGGCCGGTTGTGCGTTGGGTAGGGTGACTCCATATCCAAACGTGACAGGAGAAGAACCATGAGATTGGTACGCATCGGCAGCGCGGTTTGCGCCCTGGTCCTGATGATGAGCGCGACATCCGCCTTGGCGGAAGCCGCCTCTCCGGTTTCCGACTACACCCGCTATACCGGCACCTGGGTGCTGGACAAAAACGCCAGCGACGATCCGGCTGAGGCTCTGGCCGCAGGTAGAACCACGGGCCGGAGCGGAACAGGCGGCATGCATGGCGGCGGCATGGGTGGTGGTGGCGGTAGACGCGGCGGCGGCATGGGCCGCAGAGGCAGCGGCATGAAGGGTGGCCGTTCCGGATCCCAGGCTGATGCGCAGCGAGGCGCCCAAGCGGCCGACCTTTCGACCCGGAACCAGTTGCGCCGTCAGAAGGCCATGGCCCGCCTGGAAATCTTCACCGACGGTCGCGAACTCGACATCACCGACGGTCTGGACATGACCCGACTGCTGTCCTGTGACGGCAGGGCGAAGGAAGTCTGGACCGAAAACGGTCAGGCCATGGCCTCGGCACGCCTGGAAAACGGGAGCATCATAGAGACCTGGTCCTCCGGAAAGGGCGGAGGACGCACCCTCACCTACACCCTGAGCCCCGATGGCAATCGGCTTACGGTCAGGGAGGAGCGTCGGACCCGCCGGGAATCCGACGAGCCCCGGGTCATCACCCTGGTCTACGACCGGCGGGAATGAAGAGCCAGGTCCCCGGCGCGCCCATCAGGCCGGATGCGAATCCTTGCTGTGGCGCGGTCCCGGCGTGAACTCAACGGTCTGGTGGTGCTTGACCGGCTGGGCGAACAGGCTCATCAGCTGCAGGATCTCCGGCGGCATCTGGTCGCTGACGTTCAGGCCCAACCGTTTGGCCTCCTGGAAGGTGATGGGATAGTCGTGGGTCCAGGTCCCGGTGGCCATCAGTGCGGCCAGTTCGGCGGCCTTGTCCTCGTCCAGGCTGCGGGTCAGCAGATCCTTGACGCTGGCTTGCAGCTGGTTCACCGCCTTGCGGCCGATATCGGCCATGATCAGGGTCTGGTCGTCCACCTTCTCCACCGGCTTTTCCTCGACGACCTTGAGCAGCGAGGCGGCCGGATACTGCCCCAATTGGGGGTCGACCGGGCCGAGGACGGCGTGGGGGGACATGACGATCTCATCGGCGGCCAGGGCGATCAGCGTGCCGCCGGACATGGCGTAGTGGGGGACGAAGACGGTGGTCTTGCCCTTGCGCTGCTGGAGGGCGCGCGCGATCTGCAGGGAAGCCAACACCAGTCCCCCCGGGGTGTGCAGGACCAGGTCCAGGGGCATGTCCGGGTCGGTCATCTCGCAGGCCCGCAGGACCGCCTCGGCGTCATGGATGTCGATGTACCGCATCACGGGGAAGCCGAGCAGGTTCATGGTCTCCTGCCGGTGGACCATGAGGATGACCCGCGAACCGCGCTTCTGCTCGATGCGGGAGAGCAGCCGCTGGCGCGATGATTCCAGAAGACGCTGTCGCAGCACCGGCTGGATGGCCGTGAACAGGAAGAAGAGCCAAAACAGGGATCCCGCGTTCATGGTTTACCTCCAGAAACGGTGACCGGAACCGAACGGATCGCGGCCCCAGGCCCCTTCGATGCCATACTCGTCGACCCAGGGGCAGCAGGAATGCCGGGGCAGGAAGAATTTGTGCAGGACGACGCCGGCTATGAATCCTCCGACATGGGCCCACCAGGCTACTCCGCCCACCGAACCCTGCAGTCCCGCGAAGGTTCCCCCCACCAGCTGCGTGAAGAACCAGAAGACCAGGAAGAAGACCGCCGGCAACTCGAAGAACAGCGGCCAGAAGAACAAAGGCACCAGGGTGATGATCCGGGCATGGGGAAAGAGCACGAAGTAGGCGCCCAGCACTCCGGCGATGGCTCCGGAGGCCCCGACCGTGGGAATGGTCGAACCGGCGTTGAAGATGAAATGCCCGGTGCCCGCCAGTAGGCCCATGAGCAGGTAGAACACCAGGAAGCGCCATCGGCCCATCCGGTCCTCGACGTTGTCCCCGAAGATCCACAGCGTCCACATATTGCCGATCAGGTGCGACCAGCCTCCGTGCAGGAACATGTGGGTGAAGAACGGCCAGTAGTTGTCCAGGGGGAAGCCGGCGATCTGCGCCCACTGGGGATGGGAATACCGCGCGGGGACCAGCCCGTAGAGATAGAAGAAGCGTTCGAGGCCGGGTTTGCCCAGCGACAGCTCGAACAGGAACACCAGGGTGTTGATCCCGATGAGGATCCAGGTGATCAGCGGGAAATGCCGGCTGGGTATGGTGTCGCGCAAGGGAAACATCCGGATCCTCTCCTCGGGTTGCCCCGGAATGATAGCCGAACTCCCGGGAATGCGCATGAGGGAATCGCCGGCCCGTCCCCCGGGGGACCAGGACCCGCGCAGACGGCCTCCAATGCCGTGATTGGAGGCCGTTTTCGCAAAAAACAGGGATCAGAAGAACAGCCGCACCATCACGCCGCTGAACAGGATCTGCACCGCGAAGATCGCGCCCCCGGCCAGCAGGGCGGAGCGCCCGTTGCGCAGGATGCTGGCGAAGGTGATGCGCAGGCCGATGCCGGCCATGGCCACGATCAGGGCGTAGTGGCTGGCGTGCCCCAGGACCGAAACCCAACGGTCGGGCAGCAGCCCGAAGGTGGGCACCAGCGACAGCAGCACGAAGCCGATGATGAATCCCGGCACCCGGGGCCGGCCCCCACGCGCGCTCCGGCCGCTTGCCCGGTTGCGCGCTGCGCCACGGCCCGCGAAGGCGAACAGCAGCAAGAACACCAGGGGAAAGAGCATCAGGATGCGCGTCATCTTGATGATGGTCGCGGTCTGCCCCGCCGCGTCGCTGACCGAGAATCCCGCGGCCACGACCTGTCCCACCGCCTGCAGGGTGTTGCCGATCATCAGACCCGCGTCCAGGTCCGTCAGGCGCAGCACGGTGTGGGCCAGAAAAGGCAACAGGAAAATGCCGGCGGTGCCCAGGGCGTTGACGATGGCCACCGACAGCCCCACTTCCTCTTCCCGGGCGCCGACGATCTGTTCGGTCGCGGCGATGGCCGAACTGCCGCACACCCCGTTGCCGATGCCCAGCAGCAGGGCGAACTTCCGGTCCAGTCGCAGCGCCGCGCCCAGGACCAGGGCCGCACCGATGGTCACGGCCACCCCGGCGATGACCAGCAGCACCGAACGCAACCCCAGTTCCCGCAGGATGGTGAAATCCAGGTTGACCCCCATCAGGGCGATGGCGGCCGCCAGGATGTGCTTTTCGCTGAAGGAGATGCCGGCTGTGAAAGATGTCCCGGGCCGCATGAGGTTTCCGGTGAGGATGCCCAGGATGATGGCCATGGCCACCGCCCCGATGGGGATGAAATCGGCCAGCACATAGGCGGCCGCCGCCAGGACCAGGCACAGGCCGAGGCCCTTGAGGTAGGGGACGGGTTGAAGGTTCACGATGCTTCTCCAGAGGATGAAGTGCTGGATAGAGGAGTAGAATATTGGTTATTCATTACCAATGGTCAACCGGGTAAAATCGCTTGCGGGGTTACGTATCGATTCAATCATCCGGGTTTTGGAAACACGTGGCCTACCCCCCGACCACCAGCCTGATGACCACCAGAACCAGGAACACCGCAAAGATGCGCTGGAACAGGCGGGAATTGGCGTGCCGGTTGACATATGCCCCCAGCTGGGCCCCCGGAATCGCGGTGACCGCCAGCAGGCCCGCGATGGGCAGGCCGGCGTACCCCACGAAGCCCGGTCCCAGCGGCTGGGGAGGCGTGGCGGTCAGGTAGCCCATGGCCGCGGCCAGGGCGCTCCACAGGATCACCGCCGACGAGGTCCCGGCCAGCCACTCGGCCCGCAGGCCCAGGATCAGGGCCAGGGCCGGCACCATGACCACGCCTCCGGCCAGGCCGCTCAGCCCGGCCACGAGGCCCACCATGACGCCCACCAGCAGGCCCTGCCACCAGCGGATGCGGTGGGTGTCGCGGTCGCGGTGATGGATGTCCGTGAGCATGCGCACCGCTACGACCAGCAGCACCGCGGCCAGGACATGCTCCAGCAGGCGGCCGGGCAGCGAGGTGGCCAGCCGCGCGGCCAGCCAGCCGCCGCCCAGGCTGCCGGGGATCAGGTACGGCACCAGCCGCCACAGGATCCGCCGTTGCTTCGCCTGGCGCACGATGGACGAAGCGATGTTGCCCACGGCCACCACAAGGGAGGTGGCCATGGCCGCCTGCACAACTCCGCTCTCGGGCAGTCCCCAGCGCCGGAACAGCTCCAGCAGCACCGGGACCATCACCGCGCCGCCGCCGATGCCCACGAATCCCGCTACGAATCCCGCGAGCAGACCCAGGCCCAGCAGCAAGGCGATCAGCGGAAGCCCGAATTCCATGGTCACGCCTTCCCGGCCGCCAGCGGCCGCAAGCGGTGGGTGGCCACGCCCGCGGCGATGATCAGCACGCCGCCGAGGATACTCCAGATATCGGGCCTTTCCCCGAACAAAACCAGCCCCACGGCCACCGCGAACAGCACGTGCAGGTAGGTGAAGATGGAGATGCGCGAGGCCGGGGCATGATGGTAGGCGAAGGTCAGGCCGTACTGGCCGCCGGCGGCGAACACGCCGGTGCCGATCAGGGCCAGCCACTGGGCGCGGTCGGGGTGGGGCGGGGCGGCGATCAGGAAGGGCAGCGTGGCCAGGGTGCTGACCAGGGAGAAATGGAAGATGATCACGTTGGGCTCGGCCCGGCCCTTGAGCTTGCGCACCAGGGTGTAGGCCAGTCCGGCGAACACGCCCGAAGCCAGTCCGGCCAGCGCAGGCAGGAGCTGGTAGTTGAAGCCGGGTTTGATGATGAGCAAAGCGCCCGCGAAGGCGGTCAGCAGGACCGGGACCATGCCCCTGCGGAACGGCTCACCCAGGATCAGGACGGCGAAAAGGACCACGAAGAAGGGGGAGGTCTTGTTCAGCAGCGAGGCGTCCGCGAGGGTCAACCGGCCCAGGGCCACGAAGTAGAAGAGCACTCCGCCCAGGCCGCACAGGGCCCGCAGCAGCAGCAGACCCCGGTGGGGGGTGGGGGCCAGGGGGTTGTAGCCGCCGCGCCAGGCCGCCAGGGAGGTGATGCCCAGGGTCACCAGGTTGCGGAAGAAGACCTTGGCCGTCACGGGGGCGTCGGTGGCGTACTTCACCATGGCGCCCATGAGGGCGAAGCTGGCGCCTGACAGGACCATCCAGGCCATGGCCCGGCCCATGCTGTCGGGCCGAAGAGGGCGCGCGGCCGGGTCATTCCCCCGCGGCATGGGCGGCGGGCGCGGGCAGGTGACGGGAGGCCTGGGGGCCGAAGACCAGGATGTGTTCGCTCCAGTGGGCGCTCGCCTGCGCCGTCTGCCCGGTGCGCACCAGGCCGTACATCTTTTCCAGGGAGGCCACCAGATCCGCGGGCGCGAATCCTCCCGCGGCGGCGGCGAACCAGTACCGGCGGCAAAGGGCCTCGAGGCGCATGACATCGGCGCGCAAAACGGTGTTGGGGCAGGCATCGACCAGCAGGCGCGCCCAGCCTGACACAAGATCGCAGAGGACGGGGGCGCTGCGCGGGCCGGGCCCGTGCAGGCTCAGCTTGCTGCGGCCCAGCAGGTTGTTCAGTTCCATGACGCGCTGGCCGGGCAGGGGCATGGCCAGGCCCAGGGCCAGGGGCTCCAGGCGGGCCAGGACGGTCTGGATGTCGTTGAAGACCCCCGGTTCCAGGGGCGGCGCCAGGAAGCCGCGGCCCATGTCGCTGGCCAGGAAACCCGCGGCCTCCAGTTGCAGCAGGGCCTCGCGCAGGGGAGTGCGGCTGATGCCCAGATCGGCCGCCAGGTGGGTTTCGTTCACACGCGATCCGGGCGCCAGGCGACCGTCGTCCAGGCGCGCGAGGATTTCCTTCCGGATCTGGTCACGCAGGGGTTGTCGTTGCAGCATGGGTTTCCGTTCCCCGGTGGTGGTTCTTCATGGCCGACGCGGACATTATCGCACCGGCCGGCGGCGAAAACCAGCCCGGGGTCGGGCGAGGCGGCAGGATCAGACCTCGACCACGGAATTCTCGCTGTCGCCGATTCCGCTGGGCACGTAGCCGTCCGCCTCCCAGTCGTTTTCCCAGATGCGATCCTCGATGAGATAGCGGAACTGGTAGCGGCGGCCGCGCTCGAGGTCCACCGTCACCTTGAACTCCCCGTTGCGCAGGCGCTGCATCAGGGTGGCCTGGGTGTTCCAGTGGTTGAAGTCGCCCACCAGCGCGACCTTCGAGGCGTCGTTGGCCGCTTCCGGGGGCAACCGGAACGTCACCTTGCTGACCGGGCGGGTCTTCAGGGGTCTTTTCTGCAGGCTCATGGATCATCCTCCGTGTTTAACCCGGATTATTGAATCGCTACGCGATCCCGCAAGGCGATGACATGAAGGAGCTACTGCGGATGGTTAACGGCGTGACAGGAAAGGCGTTCTCGGATTTGCTCGGTCAACGTACCGCACCGGGTACGCCTCCCTCGCAAATC
>JALUJS010000348.1 GCA_027056825.1 Candidatus Krumholzibacteriia bacterium
GTCCAGCACCTTGCCCATGCGCACCCACTCCTCCATGATGGAGTCGTAGATCTCCATCCATTCCTTTTCGGGTACCCGCAGCTGCTCGCCGATGTGCATGAATTCGAGCACCGCGGCGTGCCGCTCGTCGCCCTCCTCCAGGCAGATCTCCGCGGCGATGTCGGCGATGTTCAGCAGGTTGGCCAGCTTGCGGGCCCGCTGCTGGTTGCGGTCGTCGGTCTGCTCGGCGATCCAGTTCAGGTCGTCCTGGTTCAGGGTCGCCAACTGGTAGGTCTCGGGCAGGCCCCAGTCGCTGAAGATCGCCGCGGTCACCTGGTGGTGATTGATGGAAAGGGCCTCTTCCTCCAGGTAGTTGAGCTGCATGTTCCGGCCGGAATCCCATGACGCCAGCACCTGGGCGTATTCATCGGGATAGACGCTGGCCAGGGCCAGGGAGCCGATATGGCCCAGCAGCCCGCAGGTGAACCCCTCGTCCGGACTTACCGAGGAGATCCGGCGGCTCAGGATCTGGCAGGCCACGGCCGTGGCCAGGGAGCGGGTCCAGTAGCGCTGGTAGTCAAAGCGGGGGCAGGGCCCGCTGCGGGCGCTGGACAGAACGGAGAATCCGAGACAGAGTTGGCGGACCATGCTCATGCCCAGGCGCACGATGGCGTCGTTGATGGAGGTGACCTCGTTGCGCGCGCCCATGCCGGCGGAATTGGCGTACTTGAGCACCTGCCCCGCCAGGGCGGGATCGCCTTTGAGGACCTTTGCCAGGTCCTCGGTGCTGGTTTCCGGTTTCCTGCTCAGTTCGAGAATCGTCAACGCCACCCCGGTGGGCGAGGGGAGCCTGCCGGTTGCCTTCAACTCGGTCAGGAACGAGGTGTCGATCTTGCTCACGGTGGTCCTTCCTGGTTTGACCGCTGTGGAATGCGTGGGTATGGTTTCCCCGGACTTATCGGGAAAACCTGGATGATCTTGACCGGAAAGTTTGCGGTTCATGCGCTTTTTTCGACGTGAAAGATCCCTGGCGGCCATCCTGGCCGGCGCCGTGGCCGTGGCCGCCCTGGTGGCCGCACTCCGCCCCCTGGACGGGGACGAGGGCTACTATGCCGCGGCCGCGCGCCTGGTGGCCATGGGCAGGCTCCCCTACCTGGATTTCTTCTATCCCCAGACCCCTGTGCTGCCGTTCATCCTGGCGCCGTTCACCTGGTTGTGCGGGGCCTCCCTCTGGCTCCTGCGCACGGTGCCCGTGCTGACGGTGGCGCTGGCTGCGTGGTGCCTGGCCCTGTACCACCGGGGCGGCCGCGAACGCCCGGGAATTCCGGTTTTCGTGGCGGTCCTGATGCTGGTCCTGGATCCCCACTTCCTGTCCTGGAACGTCACCCTCAAGACCTACGGCGCGGCCAACCTGGGTGTCCTGGCCGCGCTGGCGGCCCTGGACCGGGGTGTCCGGGGCAGGGAGCTCCGCTGGTTCGCCGTCGGCGGGGCCGCGGCGGCCCTGACCGTGGGGGTGCGCCTGCTGTACGCCGGCTGGGCGGCGGTACTGGTCGGCGGTGTGGCGGTCCTGCTGTGGCGGGAGCGGGAGGCGGGCCGGAAGGTGGGCGCCCTGGCGGCCGGTGTGCTGGCGGGGGCGGCGCCCACGGTGTTCTTCCTGGCGCGGGACCCGGACCGCTTCCTGTTCAACACCCTGCGTTATCACCAGTTGCGCTTCAGCGTGCACGACCTGTCCGGCGCCGGGTTCGGGGAGCGGGCCGCGGATGCGCTGGCCGTGCTGGGCGGCGCCCTGGCGGCGGCCCCGTACCTGGTGTTGCTGTTGGCCCTGGCGGTCTGGGGGCTGCGGTCCCTGCGGGATGACCGGACACCGGAGGCGCGGTTGCTGCGAATCTGGTCGTTGGCCGCGCTGGTGCATTTCGTGGTGTGCCTGTTGCCGGATCCGGCCTACCGGCAGTACTTCACCGCGGCCTGGTCCCCCCTGGTGATCCCGCCCGCGCTGGCCGGCCTGGCCGACCTGTGGCGGCGCGCGCGGCAGCCCCGCGCGGCGGCCGCTCTGGCCTCCGTGCTGCTGGCGTGCTACGCCGTCCTGCAGCTTGCGGTGCTGCACACGGGCATGGACATGTCCCCGGTGTGGACCCGGCCGGTACAGAACGAGGTCGCCGCGGCCATCGACCGCCACAGCGGGCCGCGGGATACGGTGCTGGCCTTCTGGTCGGGATTTCCCTACACCGCGCGGCGGAACTGGGCGCCGGGCATGGAGAACCACTTCGCCCTTGGGGTGGCCGGGAAGCTGGATGCTCGCGGCCGTAACCGTTACCACATCGCCGGCGTGGACCGTTTGGGTGAGATGTTTCGGGCCCGCACGGCCAAGGTGGTGGTCCTGGGCGGCTGGATGCACGAGATCAACACGCAGATCCCGCAACAGGATCTGGCGCAGTTGCTGGCCGAACTGGACCGGAACTACTTGCTGGTCGAAGCCATCGGCGAGGTGAAGATCATGATCCCGCGGGAAACCGGCGATTGAGGCGGGCGCCGGGCCGGCAGCGCTTGTGAGTGGGGAAGCCTTCTGCTAGCTTACCTGCAGACCTGTCCCGGAACCCTGTCCCTCCCGGATGAAAACATGAGCATGAAGCCTCCCTTCGACAATCTGCACGCCTTCATCGGCTTCCTGGAGAGCCGGGGCGAGCTGATCCGCGTGCCCGAACCGGTGGACCCCTGCCTGGAGATCACCGCCCTGGCCGACCGTTTCGTCAAGGCGGGGGAGCAGCCGGCCCTGCTGTTCGAGAACCCGGTGCGGGGTGCCTGGAGCCGGGAGCGCGGCCTGGAGAACCAGCCGACCGGGCCGGACGGCAAACCTGTCCCCGTGCTGATCAACCTCTTCGCCGGCAAGCGGCGGATGGCCTGGGCCCTGGGCTGCGAGGACCTGGAGGAGGCGGTCGAACGCATCCGCGAGCCCCTGCGCATGGGGCCTCCCGCCGGCCTGTGGGACCGGATCCGCATGCTGGGCAAGCTGAAGGAGTGGGGCGGGACGACGC
>JALUJS010000349.1 GCA_027056825.1 Candidatus Krumholzibacteriia bacterium
CATTCGGATCCCGGCCGGATCGATATCTACATCACCGCAGCCGATCATCCGGTCTGGAAGATGAGCGCCAGCAGCATCCCCTCGACCGCCATCATGTTCTCAGGGTGGGCCAGCAGGGTTGGTAACCAGTCCATCTGGCTGGCGCACGAGATGGGCCATTGTCTGGGTTTGATGCATACCCATGAGCACGCCCTGGGGGAGGATCTGCCTGACGGCTCCACTGACTGCACCGTCAACGGGGACTGGGTCTGCGACACCGCTCCTTCCCCCTACACCGTGAACCTGCATCAGCGGGACGACCAAACGGGTGACTACATGTGGGTCGATGTACCCGGTTGCACCCTGTCGGACCTCTTCCACCAGGCCTTTCCGGACTACAATCCCGAAACCTGGAATATGATGTCATACGCGCCCTACGAGTGCGTGAACGCCTTTTCCGCCGAGCAACGCGACCGCATGTTCTGCGCCATGGAGAACACCACCCTGCTGCAGGATGCGGTGATCCTGCCCGGGATCCCCATGGTGGAGTACGTTGACAAGTCCGCCGAAACCCTCATCCAGTACTCCGGGCAGCCCCGGAATGCGGCGTGCTTGAACTTCAACAACGACGACTACAAGGATCTCATCATTACCCGGTATGACGGTCCCGCAATTTGCTACAAAGGTTTCGGCATCACTACCGCGGGTGTCGTTCAATTCACCGACATGACACAGTCCATGTTCCCCTCCCCGCCCCCCGCCGGCACCACCGGCATCATCACCGCCGATTTTGATAACGACGGCTATATCGACTTCTTCGCTCCCAACCAGAGCACCGGCGGCCGCCTATACCGCAACGTCGGCGGCGACCATTTCGAGGATTACACCTCGGCCTCGGGCCTGGACAATCCCCTGTGGTCGTACCCCCTGGCCGACGCGTTTTCCGCGGCTTGGGCGGACTACGATGCGGACGGGATCCTGGATCTCACCCTGGTTTCCTCCAGCGATGACCCGACCTACTCCGGCGGCTACGTCACCCTGCTGCACAACACCGGAAACTACTTCGACGCCAAGGTCGAACTGCCGGGCCCTCCCAACTATGAATTCGGGATCTCCCCCTTGTGGGCGGACTTCGATAACGATGGGGATCTGGATCTCATGGTCCTGCATTCTGTGGCCGAACCCCTCGGTTCTTCGTACCCGCACCCATACCCAAACTATTTCTACATCAACCAGGGGGACGGCACTTTCATCGAGGATGCGGCAAACCGCATCTCCGATACTTCCTACAACTTTTTCGGCCGGATCGCCGCCGTATGCGACTTCGACAACGATGGCGACCTGGACGTGGTCTACGCCGAGGAAGCCAACATCCAGATCCTGGAAAACAACGGCTCGGGGTACTTCGGCCCAGGCCCATGGGTGCAGGACCTCTCCTTCCAGAGGCCCACGGACCTGGCGGTATTCGATTTCGACCTGGACGGATACCAGGACGTCCTGTTGGGATCGGGAGAGGTGTCCTCGCTGTCCACGCCCACGGACATCTACCTGTTCCGTAACGAACCCGGCGACGGCTCCCAGCGCATCCTGGTGGACGTGACCGGACAATCCGGCCTGACCGGCAACGACAAGTTCGCGGGAATGGCCGCGGCCGACTTCAATCTCGATGGGTTTACCGATGTGTATCTTTCCCGTGTGGCGACCTCCCCGTTTTTCTACAAGGCCGTCACCAAGGACCAGGCCCCTCAGAACAACTGGGTGGGCCTGCGCCTGAACTCTCCCTACGGTGCGAACAACCGCCTGGGGATCGGAGCCACCGTCACCCTGACCTCTGGGGCGATGACCCAGGCCCAGGTTCAGGATGCCGGCAGCGGTTACGCCAGCCGCCACGAGGATGACCTGGTCTTCGGCCTGGGCGCCAATGCAGGAGCTGTCACCGCGCAGATCCGCTGGCCCACCGGCAGGACCCAAACCGTCACCGGGCTGGCTCTCAATCAGCAAAACACAGTGGTGGACGATTCCCCGGTCATCGACGATGCGAGCGTGGGGTTCAGCAGCGTCTACCATGTCAACACGGGCAAGGTGGACTGGGTTTTCACGTGGCACACCTTCAATACCAGTCCGACCTCCCGCGACACGGTCACCCTGGACCTTTCCTCGGTGCCGTACGACTGCCGTCCCCCCGCCGGCGTGCTTACGGAAAACACCTACGGCGTCACCATCACCCTCTCTGATCTGGGCGACAACACTTTCGAACATGTCCTGACCTACGCCAACCTCGATTGCACCGCCGGCTGTTCCATCCCCTATGCCGTGACCAGCGGGGTCAGCGACTACGTCCGAACCAGCGAAGGTCATCTGTTCAGTATCAAGAGTTGTCTGGTGTCAAGGTAGCCGGAAAGGGAGCAAGTCATGAAGAAACGGACCATCAAGATTTGTCTGATCCTTGTTATTGCCCTCGCAATCCCGGTCTCCGGCCTCCAGGCCCAGGAAATCAGCGGGGTGTTCGGGATGGCCCCGGTGACCGCCGATGCCGCCATGGCCGTCTGGGTGCCCCTGGAGTCCGGCCAGTCTGTCGCCGGTGTCCGTTGGTTCAACAACGACGGGTCCCAGGTCTTCCCCGAGGTCCTGGCTGTCGCGGGGGATCCGGAATACCCTTCGCCCCTCGCCGATGCGGTCCAGGTGGGCACGAACGTCGCCGGCGCAACGCTGGGCTGGAGCGAATTGACCTTCACACAACCCCTGGCCTCGGCCACACCCGGCCTGTTCCTGGTTTTCAGGCTTCCCGCCGATGGTGAATTTATCACCGAAGGGCAGGGTTGCGGCCTGGGATACACCCTGGGGAGCGGCCAGGTCCGTTGCTGGATCACCGCCGACGGAGACCAATGGAACCTGATCAGTCCCGATTACCAGATGGCCGTCGCCGCGGTCATGAACACCGCCAAAAGCGGCGATGTCCTGGTTCTCGGCACCGGGAAGGAGGGACCCGCGGACACCGGGAAGATGCCGCCGATGACCGTGCCTTCTCTCC
>JALUJS010000350.1 GCA_027056825.1 Candidatus Krumholzibacteriia bacterium
GCCAACGAGTCGGTCCACTGCGACCTGTGTCACACCGTCACCGGCTACGAAGGTGATGTGCCATTCAACTTCAACTGGGTGAGCGAACCGGGCCGGCTCAAGCAGGGCCCCAAGCCGGGCCTCACTTCGCCCCACCACGACACGGTGGAGAACCCCTTCCTGCGCACGGCCGATTTCTGCGGCACTTGCCACAACGAGATGAGTCCCTATGGGGTCTGGGTCAAGTCCACGCACCTCGAATGGCGTGAGGGGCCGTACGCCGCCCAAGGGGTTCCTTGCCAGGACTGCCACATGCCCCGGGCTCAGGGCCGGTCGGCCAAGATGGGCACCGAGGGTATGGTGGCCCAACACCTGTTCCACGGCGCGCACGACGAAGGCAAGCTGCGCGGCGCCATCGAGCTGCGCATGAATCCCCTCGAGCGGGAGGTCGACTACGACGGCACGGCCGTGATCAACGTCCAGCTGTTCAACGGCAAGTGCGGCCACAAGGTGCCCAGCGGCTCGGTCGAGGATCGCATCATGTGGCTGGAGGTCACCGCCACCGACGCCGCAGGCCGAAACTGGTCCCTGCCCGTGGACCCCAAGGGGTTCGAGGGCGAGGAATACACCATCGCCTCCGACGTCCTCGCCTACCAGGATCTGGGCATCGCGCTGGATGATCCCGATTTCCCCGGCCTGCCGCGGGATGGCGTGCCTCTGGGATCGCGAATCTTCCGTCTGCCCTACTTCGATCCCCAGGGCCGGATGACCATACAGCAGTGGAACACCGCCTCGCTGGGGACCGACTACCGCATCGGCCCGCGCGAAACCAAGGTCGAAAGCTATACCTGGCCGTTGCCGGAGGATCTGGCACCCGGTCGGGTCACGGTTCGCGCCACCCTTTACTACAGGCGCCTCGTGGCCCCGGTCGCGGAATTTCTCGATGTGCCCGCCGAGGAATACGCCCCGGTGGTCATCAACACCGCCACAACCTGGTTCGAGGCCATGGACTGACCCATCCGCAAACCCGGAGGAAACCCATATGAAGATCGTACGATTCCTGTGGACCTGCGCCGCGGCCGCCCTGCTGGCCGCCACCCTGGCCCCTGCCCGTGCAGAGGCCATTCCCGCCTTCGCCCGCAAGTACAAGCTCAGCTGTACGACCTGCCACGCGCCCTTTCCGCGTCTGAAGCCCTTCGGCGACGAGTTCGCAGCCAACGGCTTCGCGCTCCCCGGACAGGAGAGCGACCGCTCCTACATCGACGGCGGGGACGACCTGCTCCACCTGAACCGCGATTTCCCCGTCGCCGTACGCCTGGACGCATTCGCTACGGTGTTCGAGGACCAGGAGGGTGAAACCGCCCTCGACCTGCAGAGCCCCTTTGGTCTGAAGCTGCTTTCCGGCGGCACCCTGGCCCAGGACGTGGGCTACTACTTCTATTTCTACATGTCCGAGCGCGGCGAAGTGGCCGGCGTCGAGGACGCCTACATACACTTCAACGATGTCGGTGGCATCCCCCTGGACATCATGGTGGGCCAGTTCCAGGCCTGCGATCCCCTGATGAAGCGGGAACTCCGGCTCACCTACGAGGACTACGCCATCTACAAGACCCGCATCGGCCTTTCCGGAAACAACCTGGCTTACGATCGCGGGATCATCGCCTCCTACGACCTGCAATCCAGCGGCACCAACCTGGTGGGCATGCTCCTGAACGGCAACGGCAAGGCGCCGGCCGAGGACGGCCGCTTCGATTCGGACCGTCTGAAGAACGGTTTCCTGCGCGTGGGGCAGGCCATGGGAGAATACCTGGAGGTGGGTTACTTCGGCTATTACGGCGAGGAACTCGGCGCCGCCGCCGGTGACGCGCCGGTCTTCACCAACAGGCTGCTCTACCACGGTCCGGACATCAAGGCGGGCAACGGGACGGTAGACCTGACCTTCCAGTATTTGCGCCGCCGGGATACCAATCCCCTGTTCGTGGCCGGAGCGTCGGAGTGCGAGACCGACGGCATCGTCGCCGAGGTCGTCCTGTCCCCCCACAGCGACCGTTCACGGCACGTATTCACCCTGCTGTACAACCGGATCGATTCGGATCTGGACGCCAACGACTACGAGACCTTTACCGTGGGCGCCACGCGCCTGGCCCGGCGCAACCTCCGCCTGACGGCGGAATTCACCTACGACCTCGAGGTCGAGACGGCCCGGGGCGCGCTGGGCGTCGTCAGCGCCTTCTAGGCCGCCGTGGGTTGCGGCCCTTCTTCCCGGGGGTGCTCGCCAGGAGCGCTCCCGATTTCGCATCCTTCCGGGGCGGGTTCTCGGGAATGACTTCGATCCCATCCCCCTGGCGCCATGACGGTAGATCCTGGCCGTCGACCAGCAGGAGCCCCCGCCCGCTGCAGGCATAGACGCGGCGACCAGCAGCCATGGGAAGGGGATCGGAAACCACGAGTGCGGGCAAGGCTGCCGCAGGCGCGGCGGGCAACCCGGCGCCGGCCAGGTTTTCCTGCGGCCACTTGTCCGCTCCACCCGGCATCTCGAGCAACATGAAGGACAGGCTGAGCCGCGCCTTGGGCAAGCCGGCGGCGTGGTCCAGATCCAGGAGCCAGTCCGGAACACCGGTCGTGTCACCGGTGAGATGGCACCACGCAGACCGCCCGGTCCCGGGCTGCGGGCAGGTACCGGCGTGGGGACACGGTGCCAGGATGCGCCATCCCCGGTCCAGGGCGGCGGCGCGCACCCCCACCAGCAGGCGGCTTGCCTGACGCGTCCCCGGCTCGACAAGCAGCAGGCGTCCTCCGGGTCGCAAAGCCCGGATCCAGGCCTTCAAGGGACGCAGGGCATCGTGACCGTCGCCTCCAACCTGTCTCCGCCCCGGGCGCCCCGCACCCTGCGCCATCTCGTTGAGAACGTTGGCGGCAATCAGCAGATCAGCTTCGCCCGGAACCCGCGGCCCTCCGCTGCCATGGTGGCGCACTGTCCGCACCCGCCACGGGGCGGCAACCGACAAGCGTTCCAAAAGAGCCACCCCGACCTTCAGGGCCGCGTCGGAACGATCGACCGCCGTGAACTCCAGCGCGCGGCGGCGCAGATCCGGCCGTGTCTGCCAGAGGGCGGCCGCGGCAGTCAACGGTCCGGAGCCCAGATCGAGTACCCTGCCGTCCACGCCGGGATCCAGAAGGGATCCCAGCCCCCTGAACAGGCGTCCCAGGCGGAGCAGATTCCAGGGCAGGAAATGGTGCAGATAGGCCGACAGCAGGGCGGGACGATTCATGTAGTCAGGCGGCAGATCGTCGCGCTCGGTCGTCAGCAGGGCCGACAACTCGGCCACCGCCCGCGGGAGTTGGCGTCGGTGGCGTTCCTTTTGGGGAAAGATTGCCTGCAGGTGAGTGGGCAATTCCACCAGCGCCCGGACAAGATCGGGATGGGGATCGGCGAGAAGGCGCATGCTCAAACTCCCAGGTGCCGTCGACCCTCCAGATGGTTCCGAACATAGTCGGCGACCGCATCCTCCAGGACGGTTACCGGGCGCGTGTAGCCGGCCCGGCGCAGCTTGGCCATCTCGGCCTGCGTGTGGTACTGGTACTTGCCCTTGAGGTGATCGGGCATGGGGATGTACTCGATGACCGGCTCGCGCCCCAGGGCGCTGAAGATCGCGGTGATCAGGCGGTTCCAGGTGTTGGCCTCGCCGGTGCCCACGTTGAAGATCCCGCCCACTTCAGGGTGGTCGGCAAACCACAGGGTCATGTCCACCGCGTCCTTCACGTAGACGAAGTCCCGCTGCTGGCCGCCGTCGGGAAACTCCGGGCGGTCGGACTTGAACAGGCGCACCCGGCCGGTGTCCCGGATCTGCTCGTAGCCCTTGCAGACCATGGAGCGCATGTCCTGCTTGTGCCACTCGTTGGGACCGTAGACGTTGAAGTATTTCAGGCAGACGATGTCTTCGAGCAATCCTTCATCAAGCGCCCACAAGTCGAAGTCATGCTTCGACTTTCCGTACAGGTTGAGCGGCTGTAGGTCCCGCAGGCCGGCATGGTCGTCGCGGTAGCCCCGGGAACCGTCCCCGTAGGTGGCCGCGCTGCTGGCGTTGATGAACCGCACCCCCGCGTCCAGGGCCAGACGGCACAGGTCCCGCGTGTAGCCCAGGTTGTTCTCGGCCAGGAAATCCCAGTCGGTCTCGGTGGTGCTGCTGCAGGCGCCCATGTGGTAGAGGGTCTCGACGCCGCGGGCGTTTTCCGGGTCCGAGAACCAGTCCCGGAAGGCTTCCTTGGTCAGGTAGGACGCGAAACGCAGGGGGGCAAGGTTGGCGCTGGCGGCGCCGTCGGGGGCCAGGTCCACCACCACGATATCATCGCGGCCCCGGCGGTTCAGTTCGTGGACGATGTTGCTGCCGATGAAGCCGGCCGCTCCGGTCACTGCGATCACGGTGGGCACCTTTCGCTGGCCGGGCGCGGCCCGGCGGGATCAGAAGAACTTCTTGGCCAGGCCCAGGGCGCCCTGCTTCCAGGGCACGCGGTGGGAGACGCCCGAGGCGCCCTCGAATTCGTCCAGGTGGTCGAGGTACCACTGGAAGTTCCGGATCAGGGCGTCCTTGTTGGAATACCGCGGCCGATAGCCCAGCACCTTCTCGGCCTTCTCGATGCTGACGAACGAATCGGTGGCCGCCGTCTCGTACACCCACTTGTACAGGGGCGACAGGCCCAGGCGGTCGAGGATGCGCAAGGCCCAGATCACCGGGCCGGCGGGGAAGCCCTTGACCTTCTTGCCGTGGCCGGCGTAGTCGAGGACCGCCTGCCAGTCCTCCTTCATGGTGGTGTACTCGCCGGCGCCGATGTTGAACACGTCGTTGACCACGTCGTCGGGCAGGGTGCTGCACAACCAGATGGCCTGGCACAGGTCGGCGATGTCCAGCAACTGGTAGCGGTTGTTCCCACTGCCGATCATGGGAAAACCCCGGCCGTCCTTCGCCCAGTCGTACAGCAGCGCGAACACGCCCAGGCGTTCGGGACCGATGAAGCTCTTGGGCCGGATCACGGGGATCACCATGCCCTGCCGGCGGAACTCCTCGCACACCCGCTCGGCCTCGACCTTGGCGTGCCCGTAGGGCCCCACCCCGTCCAGTTTGTCGTCCTCGCGCAGGGGGTGGTGGTCGGGGATCCCGTAGACGGCGGTGGATGAGATGTGGACGAAGCGCCCGACTCCGGCCTCCCGGGCCTTCTCCAGCAGCAGGCGCGTCCCGTCGATGCCCGTGGTCAGGATGTCCTGGCGCGGGTAAAGGGGCAGGGCCATGGCCGTGTGGATCACCAGGTCGATCCCCTCCATGGCCCCGGCGACGGCCTCGGGATCACGGATATCTCCGACCTGGGCCTCGATGCGGTCCTTGCAGTCGGCGTAGGTGAACGGGGCCAGGTCGAGGGACCGGACGGTCACGCCCTTGTCCAGCAGGAAGCGGATCAGGTTGATGCCCGTAAAGCCCGAGCCTCCGGTGACCAACACGCGGCGCGGCGTGAATCCCTGGGCGACAGATTCATCGTTCACTTCAGCTCTCCGTTTCAGATTGTTGCCATCACTGCAGATGCGCTATTCGGCAAGCACGATCTCGCCGCTCCATTCCTTGCCGTCGCGTTCGGCGGTAAATGGAATATGGTCACCGACCTTGGCGATGTAAAACAGGCGGTACAGGCGGTCGAGATTGTCCACCGGATCACCGTCGATGGTGCGCAGGATGTCCCCGGGCCGCAGGCCGCTCTCCCAGACCGGCGAGCCCTTTTCCACGTCCAGGACCACCGCCCCCACGGGGTTGTCCAGGCCCAGGTAGCGGGCCAGCGCGGGGACCAGCAACCGCAGGGCGAAGCCCAGGCTGGCCTCCCGGTAGTGCCCGTACTTGCGCACGTCGTCCACCACGCGCAGCACCCGCGAGGCCGGCACCGCGAAGCCGATGCCCACGCTGCCGCCGGATTCGGAGAAGATGAAGGTGTTGATGCCCACCACGTCACCCCGCGTGTCCACCAGCGGGCCACCGCTGTTGCCCGGATTGATGGCCGCGTCGGTCTGGATCATGCCGAGGTAGGCCCGCTCCCCCTCGGACCGCTTGATGTCCCGGTTCAGGGCGCTGACCACGCCCACCGTCACCGTGGGCTGGGTGTCGGCCAGCAGGTAGCCGAAGGGTGAACCGATGGCGATGACCCACTCACCGATCTGCAGGTTCTCCTCCGAAGCCAGTTGGGCCACCGGCAGATCGTCTCCCGCCACCTGCAGCAGGGCCAGGTCGTAGCGGGGCACCTCCTCCAGCAGGTGCGCCTCCAGTTGGCGGCCGTCCGAAAGGGTGCCCTGGATACCCACCGCGTTCTCGACCACGTGGTCGTTGGTGACCACCAGCCCGTCGTCGGAGATGATCACGCCCGAGCCCATGCTGCGGACGTTGCGGTAGCGGTTGCGCGGCGGCACCAGTCCCATGCGCTCCATCAGCAGCAGGCCCGGGTCCTGCACCCCCTGCTGCTGGACCACGTCGATGCTCACCACCGCCGGGGCGACCTTGCGCGTGGCCAGGACGATGGGGTTGCGGTCGGCGTCCACGCCCGCGCCGGGGCGGGTGACGCTCGAATCCACGGCCGCCCCGGGGGCCGTCCGGGCGGCCGGGGAGGTCAGGGACTCGGCGCGGGTATGCGTGCCGGCTGCGCTCTCTTCGGCCGCCGTGCCGTTGTTCCGGGAGGCGACTCGCGGTTGCGTCTCCTGTTCCGTGCGCAGGGGCCCGAAACGGCCGGTGGCCGTCTGCCAGATGACCAGACCCGCGGCGGCTCCCACCAGGAAACCGGCCACCGCGATGATCCAGATCGCCCGCCGGCTCATGACCGGTCGCCCTGCAGCTTCTCCCAGTCGGCCATGAAGGCCGCCAGGCCCTTGTCGGTCAGGGGATGGGCCACGAGCTTGCGGATCACCTGCGGCGGGATGGTGGCGATGTCCGCACCCAGCAGGGCCGAATCCACCACGTGCATGGGGTGGCGCACCGAGGCCACGATCACCTCGGTGTCGAACGCGTAGTTCTCGTACACCTCGACGATGTCGCTGATCAGCTGCATGCCGTCCTCGCCCACGTCGTCCAGGCGTCCCACGAAGGGCGAGACGTAGGCGGCCCCGGCCTTGGCCACGAGGATGGCCTGGTTGACCGAGAACACCAGGGTGGCGTTGACGCGGATGCCGTCGGCGCTCAGGGCGGCGATGGCCTTCAGGCCCTCGTAGGTTGTGGGGATCTTGACCACCATGTGCGGGTCCAGGCCGGCAAGGCGACGCCCCTCGGCGACCATGCCCTCGGCGTCGGTGGCCGTCACCTCGCCGCTGACCGGGCCCTGCACCACCTCGCAGATCTCCTTGAGCAGGGCGTCGGTGTCCTTGCGCCCGGCCTTGGCCATGAGGCTGGGGTTGGTGGTCACCCCGTCACACATGCCCATGGCCTTGATTTCGCGGATGTCCTCGAGGTTGGCGGTGTCGATGAAGAACTTCATGGGCCTTCTCCTTGTTGGGATTCCGACGGGAGCATCAGGTGCGCCGGATAGGTCACTTCCTCCAGAAACAAGCCCCGGGCCGGCGCCATGCGGCCGGCCTCGCGGCGGTCCCGGGCCGCCAGGATGCGCGGCATGTCGTCGGCAGGACGCGAACCGCGCCCGATCTCCACCAGGGTCCCGACGATGGTGCGCACCATGTGGTGCAGGAACCGGTTGGCCCGAATGCGAAACATAGCCCCGCCGTCGGACCATTCAAAGCGGCAAAGATCCACCTCGCAGAAGTTGCCGTCGTCCTTCAAGGAGGCGGTCTTGCAGAAACTCGAGAAGTCGTGCCTGCCGACCAGGACCCCGGCCGCCTCGTCCATGGCCCGGTGGTCCAGCGGGAAGTAGATCTGCCAGCACTCCGGGTCGAAGATGTCCCGGCCTTCCAGGATCCGGTACCCGTAGCGGCGGCTGGTGGCCGAGAAGCGGGCGTTGAACTCCGGCGACACGGCCCGGACCGCCCTGATCTCCACGTCCTCGGGCAGGGCCCTGTCGAGGGCCCGCTGCAGGCGCTCAACCTCGTCCCAGGTGGCCACGTCCAGGTGGGCCACCTGGCCGCGGGCATGCACGCCGGTGTCGGTGCGGCCGGCACCCACCGGCGTCACGGGCCGCCCCAGCAGACGCGTCAGCTCCCTGCGCAGAACACCCTGGACGGTGCGGTGTTCCGGCTGGATCTGCCAGCCGTGGAAGCGCGCGCCGTGGTAGGCGATGTCCAGGCGCACCCTGATTCCCGCGCTCACGCCCCGCCTCCGGCCACGACGACCCCCGCCACAAGGGCCGCCACCCAAACCATCAGCAACAGCAGCTGTCCCTTCCCCGGTCCCGCGGGCCGCCCGGCGGGGGCGTGACGGGCCCGCAGGGTCAGGCTCAGGGTCTCGGTCCGCCGGGCCAGTTCCTCCAGCAGGGGCGCGGCCACCCACAGACGGTCCCGGCTGCGCCCCAGCAACCCCCCGCGCCGGCCCCGCCGCAGCCGCTGGGCCTGCAGCAGGCGGCGGCCCTCGTCCATCACCCGGGGCGCGGTGCCCACGGCCACCGTCAGCACCAGCGACAGGTCCTGTACCGGAACGATCTTGCCGTCCAGGGGCCACAGCAGCCAACTCCAGCCGGCCAGCAGGGCGTCGATCCCCAGCTGCCCCTGCACCAGGGCCAGGCCTCCGAGCAGGCAAGCCAGCCGCGCCACCGCCACCGTTCCGTTCTGCGCGCCTTGCAGGGACGGATGGCCCAGGGGCGCCGCAGAGGTGGTGGTCAGCAGGTGTACGGCCAGAACCAGCAGCGCCACCGGCAGCCACGGCTTCAGCAACCGCGTCACGTGGCGCCGGCCCCAGCCCGCGCGCGCGAGCAGCCCCCCCGTCAGGGCGCACAGCACGGCCACCAGGGGCCAGGGCGCCACCAGCAGGGCCGCCGCCGCGGCGCACGCGCCCGCCAGGACCACCGCCGGATGCAGGCGCCGCAGCACCGTCGGCCGCAGGCGCGCCGGCCCGGGACCCGAAACGGGCATCATGGACAATCCCCTGCGGCGCTGCCGGCGGACGCCGGTCCCAGGCAGGAGGAGACGATCTGCACGGCGTTCCAGGCAGCGCCCTTGAGCAGGTTGTCCGCCACGACCCAGGCCATGACGGCCCGGGGGTCGTCGGGATCCAGGCGGATCCTGCCGGCCAGCACCTCGGTCCGTCCGGCCGCGTCCAGGGGGGTGGCGAAGGCGTGGGGATCCCTGGCGACGACCAGCCCAGGACGGTCGGTCAAGGCGGCCAGGACCCGCTCGCGGTCCGTGGGTGCGGGCAACAGGCAACGCACGGCCGCGCCGTGGCCGGTGTGGACGGGTACGCGCACCGCGGTGCAGGAAACCTTCAGGTCGGCGCCCCGGCCCAGGATGCGCCGCAGCTCCCGGACGACCTTGGCCTCCTCCTCGTAGGCGCCATCGGGCAGCGCCTGTCCGATG
>JALUJS010000351.1 GCA_027056825.1 Candidatus Krumholzibacteriia bacterium
CGTCTACGACGTCTTCCAGCAGGAGGACGAGGTCTGGCCGGTGTTCAGCATGGCGGCGCTGGCCAACGACGGACGTTTCCTGTCGGCGGCGGCATGAACGGGCAGGCAGAGATTGGGGAACGTTAGAGAGGAATCCTGATCTGGCGGATCGGTTCCGCCTTCATCCGAGGTTTGAGAAATATGGTTGCAAGAGCACAGAAAGGGCAGGACCGGTCGGCATTCATCCCATTGCTGTCCCTGCTGCTGATCGTTTCGATGGTGGCCGGCATCCTGGCCTTCGTGGCCTGGTCGCGGCACAGCGCCCACCTGGAGAAATACCTTCTCTATGCCGCGGACCAGCGGGTGCTGGCCCACCGTATCGCCAAGTACGCGGTGGAGGCGGCAAGCGGAAAAGAGGCCTCCTTCTCGCGCCTGCGGGAGTCCCGCGACCGTTTCTCGGAGCTGCTCAAGGTGCTGAAGAACGGGTCGCCCGCCGAGGGCCTTCCGCCGTCGCCGAAGGCGATGCAACCCATGCTGCACGAGGTGGAGAACGCCTGGCTGGAGCTGCGCTCCCACGTGGATTCGATTCTCAACAACCAGGACGCCATCCTTTCGTTGAAGGAGATCATCACCAATATCAAGGACACTCTGCCGGACCTGCTGGAACTCTCCACCGAAGTGACCAACCGGCTGGTGGAGGGCGGAGCCGACCCGAACGAGGTCTACTACGCCACCCGACAGCTCTTCCTGGCCCAGCGCATCAACTCCTCCCTGGGCGAGGTGCTCGCTGGCGGTTCGGCCACGGCGCTGGCGGTGGATCAGCTGACCCAGGACGTGGATGAGCTGAAGACGGTGGTGGATGCCCTGCTGAACGGCAGCCAGACCCTCGGGTTGAAGGGGGTCACGGATCCGGAACTCAAGGAGAACCTGCTGGAGGTCACCGCCATCCTGGGCGACATCGACGATTCCCTCAACACCGTTCTGGACCTGATTCCCGACGTGCTGCCGGCGCTGGAGGCGGTGGGCGAGACCGGGCTGCAGGAGAAGGCCCAGCAGGCGGTGGAAGAGGGCAAGGTGCTCCCGGACATGGACGTGCCCAGTGCCGTGGCGCTCGCCTCGGACAAGGTGGCGGATGCGGAGCGCAAGCTCATCGAAGCCTACCGTGGCGAAGCCGGTCAGTTGCGGATCGGGCCGGTGGTGGTGGGGCCGCTGCTCATCACCGGTCTGGGCGTGCTCACCGTGGCCCTGCTGGTGTTGCTGGGCATCGCCCTGGTGAGCCGGGCGCGGCGCCAGGAAAAGATCATTTCCGAGCAGTACCAGCGCAACCAGGACGCCATCCGGCGCCTGCTGGACGAGATGGGCGATCTGGCCGACGGCGACCTCTCGGTGGAAGCCACGGTGACCGAAGACATCACCGGCGCCATCGCCGACTCCATCAACTACGCCGTGGAAGCGATGCGCGAAGTGGTGCAGTCCATCAACGACACGGCGGAGGAGGTCTCCAAGTCCTCCCAGGAGACCCAGGCCACCATCCTGCACCTGGCCGAGGCGGCCGAGCACCAGCGCGATGAGATCACCGGCGCCAGCACCAAGATCGATCAGATGACCAACGCCCTGGTGGAAATGGAGGGCACCGCCATCCGTTCCGCCGAGGTGGCGCAGCGCTCGGTGGAGCTGGCCGGCAAGGGGGACGAGGCGGTGCAGCGCACCATCCGCGGCATGGACAACATCCGCGACCAGATCCAGGAGACCTCCAAGCGCATCAAGCGGCTGGGCGAGAGCTCCCAGGAGATCGGCAACATCGTGGAACTGATCGAGGACATCGCCGACCAGACCAACATCCTGGCGCTCAACGCCGCCATGCAGGCGGCCATGGCCGGGGAGGCTGGGCGTGGTTTCGCCGTGGTGGCCGACGAGGTGCAGCGGCTCGCCGAGCGTTCGGCCAACGCCACCAAGCAGATCGAGGCGCTGGTCCAGACCATCCAGGCGGACACCAAGGAGGCGGTGAGCTCCATGGAATCCAGTACCTCCGAGGTGGTGAGCGGGGCCAGGCTGGCCGAGGACGCCGGCGCCGCGCTGCAGGAGATCGAGACCGTCTCCAAGGAGATCGCCGAGATCATCACCCGCCTGGCGGAGTCGGCGCAGGCGGAGTCGGCGGAAGCGCGCCAGCTCAACGACACCATGGGGGTCATCCAGGAGATCACCCAGCAGACCACCGACAGCAGCAACCTGGCCGCGCAAGCCATCGGGGAGCTGGCCGAGAAGATCGAGCGGCTGCGCCAGTCGGTGGCCGGCTTCGTGCTGCCCGAGAAGTAAGGCTGCCGTTCCGCCATGCTTGAGGAAGGCCGATGAGCAGAACCGACAAACCCGACTACGCCACCCTGCGCTGGGTGAAGGAGGGTCTGGACGAGACCATCCAGCTGGCCCGGCAGGCGCTGGAAGCGTACGAGGAGAGCGGCTTCCAGGCGGAGATGGTCGCTGCCTTTCTCGACCGCGTGCACCAGCTGCACGGCACCCTGCGCATGGTCCAGGTCTACGGTGCCGCCATGCTGGTGGAGGAGATGGAGCGGGTGGCCCGGGGGCTCGCGGATGGCAGCCTGGCCGGCAGCGAGCGGCTGGCCGAGTCCCTGATGCTGGGTCTGGTCCAGCTTCCCGCCTACCTGGACCGCCTGGAGCGTGGCGAACCGGACATTCCGCTGGTGCTGCTGCCGGTGCTCAACGATCTGCGCGCCGCCCGCGGGGTGGAGCCCGCCTCGGAAATCGTGCTCTATGCGCCCAACCTGAACCGCGTGGTGGAGCGCGAGCCGGTGATCCCCGGTTCGGGCAACCCGGAGATCCCCGCGCTGGTGAGACAGCAACGCAACCGCTACCACCACGGCCTGTTGGCCTGGTACCGCGGCGAGGGGGAGCGGGAAGGGCTGGAACTGGTGCTGGACGTGGTGCGGCGGGTGAACGCAGTGGCCGGCACCCGGCGCCTGCGGCGCCTGATGGACTCTGCCGAAGCCCTGGTACTCACCCTCATGGAT
>JALUJS010000352.1 GCA_027056825.1 Candidatus Krumholzibacteriia bacterium
CCGCTGCTGTCGGCCAGTTGCGCGGTCAGCAACGACCCGGTCCGCACCCGGTAGCGTCCGTCGGCGAAGGACAGGGTGATGCCGGGACCGGTGATGTCGGAGCTGGTGCCTCCGCTGCTGCGCACCGCCGGCAGGACGACCACGCCGGAGCGCTCGCGACCGCCACCCTCGACCACCACCCGGATGCGCGCCTGGTCCCCGTACCGGAACTGGGCCGGGTTCATGAAGGGGATCTCCAGGGGTGAGCCGGTCACCGTACCGGTGCCCCGGAACACCGCCGCGCCACGCGCCCGGTAGGTCCTTTCCACCGGCACATAGATCGGCGGATTCACATAAGGGTAATACTGGTAAACGGGGTAGGCCTGGTCATGGCTGGAGTCCTCCACGCGCAGGTCGTAGCTCTCCCCGGCCAGGGGCGGGTCCTGCCCGTCGGCCGATACCACCACCGACTGTTTCATGGCCGCGACCAGGGAGTCCGGATTGTCCGCCGCGAACTCCAGCAGGGCCTCCGGATGGGGAAAGGCCAGCGCGGGGTCGCCCATGATGGTGAAGTGTTGGGAGTTGCGGAGACTGAAATCGTCCCCCATGCGCGCCTTGGCGGCCACCAGGGCCAGGCCCAGGGTGCGCGACCTGTCCACCATGCGACCCGGGAAGAGTTCGTCGTAGAAGGCGTCGGAGAGCTCGTTGTTGCTGAGGCTGTAGCTGACCTGGCTGGCCGTGATGCAAGCGATGGCCCCACCCCCCGGGCTGGTCAGGAACTGCTCGGCCATGGACCAGCGGTTGGGGCTGTCGTACACGCCCACGTCACAGCTGAAGGCCACAAACACGGGCCGACGCATTCCGTTGGAAAGGTTGGGGATGTCCCGCGAGAGGAAGACCTGCTCGTCGGCCAGGTTGTCCTCCGATCCGTGACCGATGTAGTGGTAGATGGTGATGCCCGCGTCGATGGCCGCGTTGATGTCGGCCCGCATCTGGGGCTTCAGGTTGGACGACGGCGAGGGGAAGTCGTAGGTCACGCCGTAGATCTTCTGCACGTCGAGGCTCAGGGGAATGTACTGCTCGGTCAACACGTCCGCCTGGATGGTGTGGTAGGTCTCGGTGGTGACGGGATAGGTCCCATGCTCGGGCCGGTTGGCGTCGTCGGCGGCGAACATCACGCGGTTGCGCCAGGGCCCGGGCTCGGGACTGGCCTCGTAGGCCATGATCCGCGTCACGATGTCCATGGCCTCGGCCGCCGTGGTGGCCGAGATCCGGCCGCAGGCCAGATCCGGGAAGTCGAAGGAGTATCCGGGTGGATCGAACCCCACCAGGCCGTCATCGGACGCGAAGGGCGTGGCCCGGGAAGCCGTCTGGGGGAAGGCGGGGAAGACGGTCCGCACCACCGTGGGCAGGAAATCCCACAGCCCCTGCAGGGGCTGGCGCTGCAGGTAGTTGCGGTAGTCCCGGCTGGCGTTGCCCACGAAGGTGGCGTACTGCAGACGGTGCCCGCCCATCTCGTAGACGAACTTCAGGTAGTTGCGGATGGCCAGGGGATCCTTCTGGCCGCCGGAAAAGCTGTCGTAGATATCCTGGTCCAGGACGGCCGCCGCGGACGGATCGGCCACCCCGACCAGGTTGCCGTCGCGAAAATCGGCCAGGGCCCGGGCCGCCGAGGCGAAGGTCTGGGCGTAGACCACGAGGTAGTCGTAGTCCACCGGCGCGGCGCGCAGGTCCACCGGGGAGGCCAGGCGGCCGCCGCTGACCTGCCCGAACCCCGCGGGCCGCAGCAGGACCAGCTCGTGGTCGAGGTCGTCGTCCAGGCGGTATCCCACCCGGTGCACGGTGGGATCCTGTCCGTCACGCTGGCCGGTGAGGATCCGCGGGGAAACCGGGTCGCTGACATCCCAGACGACGGCCTCCCCGCCCCCGGGTACCTCGAGGCGCAGGTCCAGGTCCCCGGCGGGAACGCCGTCCTGGCCGGCATGCAAAAGCACGGACAAAGGCCCCGCCCCAGCATCCAGACTGAGCCGGGCCAGGTAGCTGATGTCGAAACTGTCCAGGGCCAGGGGCTGCTTGGATACGGATTCGGTGGCCTGGGATGCGTTGGACAGGGTCAGGGTGTTGACCCCGTCAAGAATGGTGTCGGAGTCCCCCACCACGCGGACCCGCAGGCTGTCCGGGTTGGTCTCGTCCTGGTACGAGAATTCCAGCACCCCCTTGGCGGAGCTGTCACCATTGAGCCAGGCCTCGGCAACGAAGGAGTACGTCCGGGGATTGCCGATGAAATTGCCGCGGACATCCACCACGAAACGGGCGGACGATCCGGGTACGGGGTTGTGCAGGCTGAAGGTGTCGCTGCGGGTATTGTTGATGAATGCATCCCAGGCCCAGTTGTCCAGGAACAGACCCGCGGAATCCAGTCGCTGCTGCTCACGGTGCAGGCGGGAACGCGCGGCGTCCACCTCGGGACCACCGGTGGGGACAGCCGGATCCACGGCCATGCGCCGGGGCGCGCCCGGCAGGGGCGAGGCCGTGGCGTCGTCCTCCCAGGTCAGCCAGTAGGTGGCGTGGTCGGCGAAGGGATGATCGTAATGTTCCAGCCGCTCGGCCGGACCGGGAAAATGGTCTCGCCAGTCGCTGGTCGAGACAGCGAAGAAGCGCAGTTCGTCGTCCAGGTTCCATTCCTGGTCCCCGCCGTCGCGCACCTCCACCGCGACCTCGGTCAGCCCGACGCGGTCGGCCTGGTCCGCGTCCGGCAGGGTGGGATCATGATCCAGGGCCATGCCTCCGCCCCGGTAGAGCCTCAACTTGGACGGGTCCACCGAGGTCACCGGCAGGCCCATGGCGGCGAGTTCGGCCCCGGTCAGACGCACCGGGCCGTTGGTTGTCACCTCCAGGCGCAACCAGTTGCCGGTCAGGTCGAACAGTCCCACGTCCCGGGGGCGCGCCTTGGCTGCCTCGCGGGCCAGCACGGCCGCGCCGGCGCTCAGCTCGCGCCACACCCGGGGATTCAGCAGGCC
>JALUJS010000353.1 GCA_027056825.1 Candidatus Krumholzibacteriia bacterium
GGCCTCGTCCGGCCCCGCCGCCGCGGCGGCGCCCCGCGCGGGAAAGACCCCGCACCGGGGCAACGGGTTCTGGATAACGGCCATGGCCGTCTCCACCGGCGGTCCCGAGGCCCTGACCAGGGTGATTCCCGGGCTGCCGGCCGATTACCCCACTCCCATCGTGATGGTACAACACATGCCTCCGCACTTTACGACGTCCCTGGCCCGCAGTCTCGATCTGCGTTCGGCCATCAAGGTCGTGGAAGCGGAGGCCGGCATGATATTGGAGCCGGGCACGGCCTACCTGGCTCCCGGGGGCCGGCACATGACGGGGGGGTTGGCGGGGGGACGGCTGCAGATCGGGATCAACGACGACGAGCCCGAGTGCAACGTCAGGCCGGCGGCGGACGTGCTGTTCCGTTCTCTGGCCGGCATTCCCAACCGGCAGGACGTCCTGGCGGTGGTCATGACGGGAATGGGTGAGGACGGCAGGCGGGGGGTGGATCACCTAAAGCGTGTGGGCTGCTTCTGCCTGGCCCAGGCGGAGGACAGCTGCGTGGTCTACGGAATGCCGCGGGCGGTTGTGGACGCGGGGTTGGCCGACGAGGTTGTGCCCCTGGAGGACCTGGCCGGCCGCATGACGGGCCTGGTTTCGCGCACGGCCCTGAAGGTTTGAACGGAATATCCGGTGCAACAGGAAAGGAAGAGGATGATCACCCCAACACCCAGCATCGACCAGGAATCCTTCGATGCCTTGAGGCACTGCCTGGAGAGGGAAGTGGGCATCGCCCTGGGCGACGACAAGAAGTACCTGATCGAAACGCGCCTGAAGGGCATCCTGGTGGAGGAAGGCTGCACCGACTGGCCGGAATTCCTGCAGCGGGCCCGCAACGATTCCGGCGGACGTATCCGGGATCTGATCATCGACGCCATGACCACCAACGAGACCCTCTGGTTCCGCGACGAGGACCCGTACACGGTCCTGCGCGAGGTCCTGCTGCCCCGCTGGGCGGGGGAGATCAGGCAGGGCAGGCGGGACAAGGTCCGCATCTGGTGCTCGGCCTGCTCCACCGGACAGGAGCCCTATTCGGTCATGATCACCATCCTCGAGTACGCCCGGACCGGCGGTGAGTTGCGGCCGGAACAGGTGGAGATCCTGGCCACCGACATCTCGGACACGGCCCTGGCCACCGCCCGCGCCGGGCGGTACAACTCCGTGGCCATGTCCCGTGGCATGCCCGCGGATCTGCGCGCCCGCTATTTCATCGAGGACGGGCGGACGAGCACGGTAAGGCCCGCGGTGGCCCGCCCGGTGACCTTCCGCAAGTTCAACCTGCAGTCCTGCTTTTCCCTGCTGGGCAAGTTCGACGCAGTGCTGAACCGCTACGTGGCCATCTACTTCGGCGAGGATTTCAAGCGGGAGCTGTACCGCAAGATCCGCGGGGTACTGAACCCCGGCGGGGTCCTGTTCCTGGGCTCCTCGGAATCGCTGACGGGCTTCACCGAAGGCTTCCAGGCCCGGCGCTGCGGCAAGGCCGTCTACTACGAGGTGGAGCAGGAGTCCGCCACGCAGGCGCTGGAACGCAACCTGGACCTGATGCGCGGGAACCACCCCGCCGGACGCACGGCCGATCCCTCGGCCCCGGACCTGGGGCTTGCCAAGCCCGCCCCAGTAGCCGTCACCGAAGCGGGGGCCGATGAAGGGGAAGCCGCCGTCGGAGCGGAGCGGACCCAAGCGGATCTCAAGGAAGTCATTGCCCGTCTGAAAGCCTTGAACAACTCCTGATCACGAAACAGAAGGACGAAGGCCGCAGCCCGGAGGCTGCGGCCTCGGCATATCCGGGGATGCCTGTCCGAGTCAGGGGAGGCGTCGGTAGATCTCGACCGCCCTGGAGATGTCCTCCCGCCGGGGCTTGCAGCGCACCGAGATGTAGCCGGTGATTTTTCCCTCGCTGAAGCAGGGAAAGACCATGGCGCGCACCCAGTAGATACGCCCCAATTTGCCGCGGTTGGCCACGAAGCCCTCCCAGATGTTTCCGGACCGGATGACCTGCCACAGGTCGGCGAAGGCGGCCTTGGGCATGTCCGGGTGCCGGATCACGTTGTGGGGCCGGCCGACCAGCTCCCCGGGCTCGTACTGGGCGCACTCGTAGAAGATGTTGTTGGCGAAGGTGATGACACCCTTGGGGTTGGTGGCGGAAATGAGGATGTCGTCCTCCGCCAGGACGTATTCCTCCTCCGGAATGGCGAAGCGTTCGGGGGCCTCGAAGTCGCTCTGCTCGACCAGCGGCGCGAGGCGGTCCAGGGGATTGTCACCCCCAGTGAAGAGACCCTTGTGGCGCAGGAGGCCGGTCAGGGAGGCGTAGGTCTTGCCGATGACGTCAAGCTCGGAAATCTCGTTCTCCACGCGGGAGGCCGACTGGTCGAGGGTCTGGAAGTTTTCCAGGGATCCCTGGATGCTCACCGACACAGCCCGGTTGAGATCGCGGACCTCCTCGGACCGCTGGCGGGTCTGGTCGACGCCGGCGACAGCCTGCTCCATCATCTTCCCGGCGCGGAGCACCTTGGCGGTCAGATCGCCGATGGATTCCCCGATCTGTTCCAGCGTCTGGGAGATCTCCTCGTTGGCCTGCTTGGTGGTATGGGACAGTTCCTTGACCTCGTTGGCCACAACGGCGAAACCTTTGCCCGCCTCGCCGGCGGTGGCGGCCTCGATGGTGGCGTTGAGGGCCAGGAGCTTGGTGCGGTCGGCGATCTTGTTGATGGTCTTCAGAAGCTTGTCCACCGCCTGGAAGGATTCGTTGACCGCGCCCATGCTCTCGACGACGGTGGCCAGTTCGCGGGCGGTTTCCTGGATCTCCCCGGCCGACCGGGTCATTTCCCCGTGGATGCCGTCCACATTCATCGAGACCGTCTCCATGCTCGACAGGACGGTGTTGAAATCCTCGATGCTGCGGCGGATGGCTTCAATCTGCAGCTCCACGCCGGTCCTGGTGGAATGAGCCACCCTGGAGAGTCCGAGGCTCGAGGCCTCGATGAGGGCGTTGCTGAGCTTGACCTGGTCGAATCCGTGGGGCCGCGTCCCGGACGGGGCGTCGGTATCCGAGGTCTCGGCCAACGCGACGTCGGCGGTCGTATCTTTCACCATAGTGTGATCCTTTCCTCCTGAGCCGGTCCCGGCCGGTGTATCACACCTGGAAGACCGACATCATGTCATGCAGCTCGGCAGCCAGCCGGGTCAGGTCCTGGGCGGAAACGAAATCCTCGTCGTCGTCCGCATCCCCGGCGTTCCCGGCCAGCTTCACCATGTTGGTCGAAATTCCCGTGACGCCTTCCACGGCGCCCTGCAGGCTCCTGGAAATCTCCGTGATGGCCTTGGCCGCCTCCTCGACGTTCCGCGTGACGTGGTCGGAGTTCTGGGACAGCCGCTGCACGCTGCCGGAGATCTCGCTCACGGCCATGGATTGCTGACCCACCGCGGTGGAGATGTTCCCGTTGATGGCGTTCACGTTCTCGATGATTTCGCTGATGTTCATGATGGACGAGGTCACGTTCCCGGTGGTGGCCTGGATGCCCTGCACCTGGTTGCGGATCTCCTCGGTGGCGCTGGCGGTCTGGCGGGCAAGCTCCTTGACCTCGTTGGCCACCACGGCGAAGCCCTTGCCCGCCTCGCCCGCGCTGGCGGCCTCGATGGTCGCGTTGAGGGCCAGCAGGTTGGTCTGATTGGCGACGTCGGAGATCAGCTCCACGACCTTGCTGATGGCCGTGGCCGCGTTTTCGAGTTCGGCGACTGCGGTCTTGGTGTCGCGCGTTACCTGGGCGGCCTGGTTCGAAACCTCGGACGCCTGGCTGGTGTTGCCGGAGATGTCCTGCAGGGACGCCGACATCTCCTCGATGGCGGCGGCAACCGTGCCGATGGCCTCGTTGATGTCGACGGAGGAACCGGCCACCGTCTTCATGCTCGCCGAAAGCTCCTCGACGGCCGAACCCACCGTATGCAGCTCCCCGGAGATGTCCGTGGCCAGGTGGGAGACCTTGTCCGACTGGTGCAGAAGCTTGGTGGAGGAATCGCTCAGGGTCTCGGCGTTTTGGAAAATGCCCCGGACCATGTCGGCGAGGCTGCGGGCCATCCTGTTCATGGAGGCCCCGAGGTCGTTGATCTCCCGGATGCCCCTGGATTCCAGGGTGTCGCCCAGGTTTCCGCCGGCGATGACCTGGGCGAAGTTCAGGGCGTTCTGCAGGGGGTGGACGAGTTGGCGGGTGACCATCCAGAAGGTGAAGATCGTCAGCAGCACGCCCAGGACGATGGCGATGTTCTGGACCAGGCTCAGGGTTGCCCGCTTGGCGTCGGAGGCTTTCTGGAACGCGCCGGTCGCGGCGTTCATGGCCTTGAGCAGATCGAGGTTCCGGGCCGTCAGCAGGGCGAGGCCCTGCTTGAATTCCGGACTCCCGGGCTGGCAGGCGCCGGTGGCGATGGGTTCGAGGGCGGGGGTGAGCTCGTTCCAGAGCCCGATCCCCTTGGCCAGGGTCTCCAGGACATGTGGATCCTTGGCCGGGGGCAGGGTAACTTCGTCCCCGGTGGCCCCGACGGTGGTGCCGCCGTTTTGCAGGGCGCTGAGAGTCCTGTCGAACAGGGACACCGTGCCGGCGAATTTCTCCCGCCACTTCTCCTGCTCCTCCCGGCTCTCGGCCTGGTTGAGCAGCAGGGCTTCTTTCGCCATGCGCTGGCTGAACATCCGCTGGCGCCCCGCCAGGTTGATCTGCAGGCCGTCGGCCTTCTGGTTGCCCAGGGTCCAGGTCGTGAACCCGATGGAACCGACCAGCAGGATGAACAGCGAACCGACCGCCAGACCCAACACGTGCTTTACCGTCATGACCTGTCGACCTCCCGGGAGGACTTGATGACCCGAATGCAGACAATCGCTCCCGTGGTATTTCGGCAGGATCGGGGCTCGATTGAGGATGATTTCGGACAGGCAGCGGAACCGATGACGGGGGAACCCTTCAACGTCCTCAAGTAGCGTCCCGCTCATCCGATATCCGGGTTGGATGGTTGGTAATTACCACCTGGATCCAATGGAGGTTGGCGGTAAATGAAATTCCGGGTGAGGGATGGTTTGTTCCCTGTTTCAGGTCTCGCGTGGGTCGCCATTATCCTGATGGCGGTAACCGGCAACGGTGGTTATTCTGCCGCCGCCGTGGCAGTTGGCGGTCTCCTGTTGTCCTTTGCGGAGCGGCGGGCGGGAAAGGGCGACCCCGGTGGTGCCCGCCCCGCTCTTGAAGCCCTGGCCGCAGGGGACATCAAGACAGCTTCCGAGTTGGATCTGGACGGCACCCCGTTCAGCGACGCCCTTGGCCGCATGACCCGGCGCCTGCGGTCGATTTTTTCCGATCTGAAGAACACCAGTTCGACCCTGCAGGGATCCTCGGGGCAGTTGACGGGGACCGCGGACGAGATGGTCAGGGCGGCGACGGAGACCAGCGCCCTTTCCGATTCCGTGGCTGGAGCCACCGGACGCCTTTCCCAACGCATGCGGGAGGTCTCCGGCTCCACCAGCGAGATGTCGTCTGCGGTGGACGCGGTGGCGGGCGCGCTCGGCGAGATGAACGCCTCCTTTTCCGAGGTGACGCGCAATTGCGTCAGGGCGTCCTCGGTCACGGCCAAGGCCAGGGACCAGGCGGGCCGGACCGCCGGCACCATGGAATGCCTCGGGCGGTCGGCGGAGGACATCGGAAAAGTCCTGGACACCATCGAGTCCATAGCGGACCAGACCAACCTGCTGGCCCTCAACGCCACCATCGAGGCGGCCAGCGCGGGCGAGGCGGGCAAGGGCTTCGCCGTGGTGGCCAACGAGGTCAAGGAGTTGTCGAAGCAGACGGCCCAGGCCACCGAGGAGATCGCGGCGCAGATCGAGGAGATGCGGCGCAACACCGAGGAGGCCATCAGGGCTTCGCGCGACATCGGGGAAACCATCGCGGAAGTCAATGACATCACCCAGATCATCGCCGCCGCCGCGGAGGAGCAACTGTCCACATCCGGGCAGATTTCCGACAGCATCCGTTCCGTGGCGGAATCCTCCCAGGCTATTGCCGCCAGCGTCGCCGTGACCAGCGAGGGCATCGAGGAGATCGCCGCCAGCGTCCAGCAGGTCAACAGGACTTCCGGGGTCACAGCCTCCGGCGCCTACGAGGTCAATCTCAGCGCCCTGGAGCTGGATCGCATGGCCGGTCGGATCGAGGAGATCCTGGGCAGCCTGGTGATCCAGGACGAGAAGTTCGACATCGCGGTGATCAAGAAGGCCCACAACACCTGGCTGGCGAGTTTGCGCAAGCTGATCCAGGGGGTGGAGCCCATGGACCTGGACAAGGTCAATTCCAGCCACTCATGCGCCTTCGGCAAGTGGTATCACTCGGAGGAAGGCCAGCAGTGGAAGCACCTGCCGGAGTTCGTCGAGGTGGGGCGGTATCATGACCTGGTTCATGAGGTGGGCCGCAATGTGGTGGTCCGGCACAACGAGGGGGACAATGCGGGGGCCGTCAAGCTCATGGACGAATTGACGGGCATCCGGGACAAGCTGTTCGACACCCTGGACGCCTTGTACAGGGCCTGACCCGCGGGTTCTGCCGTTTGGCCGCGCCGGGATGCCCCGGTGCGGCCGTCGTTTTTCAGAGATACCGCCACGCAGCCCGGGTACCTTCCCCCTGTCAGGCCAACGCCGCGCGGAGGTCGGCGACCGTGACGGCGTTGAAGGTCCCGAATGCGGCGGGTTCGCGGGAGGCGATGGCCCCGGGGACGTTGTCGACGAGGCGGTTCCAGGCTGGTTTGTCCAAGGAGTCGATGAAGTCGGCGAAGGCGTCCGACTCGGCGTTGGGGGGCAGGTAGGTGCGGTACATCCGCACCATGCTCTTGAGCATGGCGAGATACGGCTGCAGGTCGGTAGTCGTCGAAAGGGCCTCGCTGTCGATCCAGGCGATGGGGACCTTGACGATGGACCGGGACCGGCGCAGTTCGGTCTTCAGCAGCAGCTCGATGTCGAAGGCAAACTGCTTCTCGATGAGGTCCCCGGCCACCGCCCGCACCGTGTCGGCGGTGAAAGCCTTGAATCCGCACTGGGTATCGACGATGTAGTCCAGGTTGGTGATGATGCGTTTCCAGAGGTAGATGAAGAGCTTGCCCCTGACATTGCGCTTGCCCGCCTTGACCGCGATGGACGTCGGCTCGCGCCGGGATCCGATGGCCGCGTCTCCGCCGGCGCCGAAGATACCGTCCAGGAGCAGGCCTGTCTGCCCCAGGTGGGTGGAGAGATCCGCGTCCGTGAACAGGATGACATGGCCGGGACGGTCGGCTCGCGCCGCCTCCCACATGCCGTAGGCGATGGAGCCTCCCTTGCGGCTCTCGTCCGTGGATCGCAGCGGACCGACCACCGGCAGGCGGCGGTCGATGGCGTCCTGCAGGAACAGCACCTTCACCTTGTCCCGGCCGCAGTGCTCATCCAGGATCTTCTGGGCGATCTCTCCGGTGCGGTTGGGGCACCCGTCGTCCACAACGATCATGTCCCAGGTAAGATCCGGACGGCCGGCGAAGAGCCAGTCCAGCTGGGAGATCTTCCGCAGCAGGAAGTTTTCGCCCAGGGGGTTCTCGTCGCGGCTGAGGATGCGGATGTCCTCCCTGTAGACCGCGAAGACCACCGAGACGTGCGCGGGCCCGGCCATCCTGAGGACCAGGACCCGGGAGCGGGCCAGCTTGACCGCGAGATGAAGCAGCAAGGGGTATTCTTCCCTTTGCGCCGCCAGGCCGTCCTCCAGCGTTGCGAGGGCTTCCGGCGTATCGTACGCCGTGAGCAGCAAGTCCGCGGCCTCCTGGGCAGCGGCCAAGTGTCTCCCGTCGGTCAGGTCCAGGGCGGAAGGGGCGGTGCGGATGATGCCGTCCAGCACGGTAGCCGCGGAGTCATTCAAGGTGGGTTCTCCCGGGTCAAAGGTACTTCCGGAGGACTTTCCTGATGGTCATCCCCTGCACCAGGATGGAGAACAGCACCACCATGTAGGTGCTGGTCAGGATCAGGTCGCGCTCGGGGCTCGGGGGCAGCGACAGGGCCAGGGCCACCGAGATGCCGCCGCGCAGGCCGGCCCAGGTCAGGATGCGCACCACGCCGCGGGGAAAGCGGTTGCGCAGCCCGATGAGCGAGACCGGCAGCCACACGCTGACGAAGCGGGCGATGAGCACGATGGCGATGATGATCAGCCCGGCCAGCAGGCTGCCGGGGCTGAACCGCACCACCAGCACCTCGATGCCGATCAGAAGGAACAGGATGGCGTTAAGGATCTCGTCGATCATCTCCCACACCTTGTCCACGTAGTCGGCCACGGTTCGGCTCATGGCGCGTTCGCGGTCGTGATTACCGATGAAGATGCCGGCGACCACCACGGCGATGGGGCCGCTGACTGTGAGCACGCCGGCCAGGCTGTAGCCGCCGGTGACCAGGGCCAGGGTGACCATCACCTCGACCTTGTAGTCGTCGATGCTCAGCATCAGGCGGTAGGCGATGTAACCGCACACCAGGCCCAGGACCACGCCGCCGCCGGCTTCCTGCAGGAACAGCCGGGCCAGCATGCCCGCGTTCACCCCTTCGGAGGCGTGGCCGGCCAGGTCGTGGTGGCCGGTCTGGGCGGCCCACAGGGCGGCCAGACCCGAGAAGACCACCACCGCCACCCCGTCGTTGAACAGGGATTCGCCGGCGATGTTGGCCTCCAGATCCTTGGGCGCCTGCAGAGTCTTGAGGGTGCCCATGACGGCGATGGGGTCGGTGGGAGAGATCAGCGAGCCGAATACCAGGCAGGCCAGGAACGAGATCTCCAGGTGCAGCATCCTGAATACCAGCCAGCTCAGGACGCCCACGATGGCCGTAGAGATCAGCAGTCCGATGGTGGCCAGGGTGCCGATGGTGATCTTGCGCCGGACGAAGTACTCGATGTCCACATGCATGGCCCCGGCGAACAGCAGGAAGGCCAGCATGCCGTGCATCAAAGCGCGGTTGAAGTCGATGTCCCCCAGGAAAAGCCGGGTCTGGCCGATGATGTCCAGGGCGGGCCAGATGGCCGAGATGGCCATGATGCCCAGGGAACTGGCCAGGCTGATGGCCAGCAGGCCCACCGAGGGCTCCAGTTTGAGCCAGCGGTGGTTGATGTAGCCGAACAGCGCGGCCATGGTCATCAGCAGCGAGACGATCTGGAACAGGGTCATGGGCAAAACCTCCCGGGACGGATTGTCCCCGAAGGATGCCGCAGGGTCAACCCGTAGGGGCGCCGGCCGGCGGGCCGGCAGACTTCGCCACGACCTTCGTTCGGGACGGTCGGTTGGGCTGGGATCACGACAACTGGTTCGCTCGTCTGACGAGAGGTGGACCCCAAATTTCGGACAGTATGCTAAGGTGACTCCCGCCCTCAAACGAGAAGGACAGGAG
>JALUJS010000354.1 GCA_027056825.1 Candidatus Krumholzibacteriia bacterium
GAAGGGCAGGTTTAATGAGGTATGTATGATAACTGGATTTGACTTAAGGGAAACTTCTGAAAAGGGAGAAGGTATTTTCGCCACCAGATCATTTAAAGTTGGCGACATAGTAATGGTTGGAGTTATCAAGGAAGTGCTGTATAGGAATCACTCCCATGCGTCACAGACAGGTGAAAATGAGTATGTTCTTCATGCAGGCCTGATAACCAAGGTTAATCATTCCTGTGATCCCAATTGCGGTATTAGTGTGAATGAGACTGGCGCTCATGATTTTGTCTCGATAAGGGACATCAGCGTAAATGAGGAAATAACTTTTGATTATGCCATGAGGAATTATGCTGTTAACTATTTTCCAGACAAGTGCATGTGTGGCGCCAGGCGATGCCGCGGTAGAATTACAGGATGGGAAGATTTATCAGACGAACAAAAGAAAGAGTATAAAGGCGTTGTGGCGCCTTACCTGCTTGAGATGGATGCCAGGTATTCTTTAGAGAAGGTGTAGAAATATTGAGTGTCTGAGTCCCTCGCCGGTGAATTGTTGTGCCAGGCATTGCGAAGGAAAGGTGTGGGTTACTGTGTCACATCAAGATATCAGGATGTTCTGACATTGACGAAAGGAGCATTAGTTTCTATATCAAAGATATCATGCTCATTGAAATAGCGGGGTGGGTGGAATGAATATCAACAGTCTATCAGCGGCATTCACAACGAAAAAAGTTGAAGAAAGCCGTGATTTCTACGTCACCCATTTTGGGGCAATAGTTACTTTTGATTGTGGCTGGTACGTCAACCTCCAGTTCGGTAGTCCATCATCAACACTTCAATTCATGTCGCCACAGCAGCCTGAGCAACCACTCAGTGAGAGCGCTGGCTTAATGTACAATTTTTCAGTGCCAAACGTTGATGAAGAGCATAAAAGGTTAACGGAGGCCGGTCTGGATGTTATCGTTCCATTAGAGGATCATCCTTGGGGAGACAGAGGTTTTGTTATAAAAGATCCAAATGGAATCTCTTTGTATATATACAGCGATCGTGAGCCGAGCGAAGAGTTTAAACGGTATTACAAGTAACAAGCCTGACAAGGCACTTGTTGAACTTAACAGGGAATTTGACAAGGGACAGTCCACGGTTTTAACTATTCATCTCCTGTCCCCTCCGTCACAACACGCCCAATTCCATTACCCTCTCAATACGACAATCCCACCATTCTGTGCAGGCAGGTGTTGTCAGCCAGTTGTTTCAACATGAAGCTCGCCACGTCGGCGCGTGAGATTTTCAGTTTTGTCGTCCTGTCCGTGCCGGGGAAGCCATATCGGTAGCGGTCGGTGCGCTCGCCGTCGGTAAAGGCGCCGGGGCGGACGATGGTCCAGTCCAGGTGGCTTTGCCAGACGTAACTCTCCTGTTGCACATGATCACGATAGGCGGGGCGGAGCAGGAAGCCAAACATGAAATATTTCCAGAAGGCGTTGAGGTTGCCCCAGCTCTCGCCGACGCCGAGGGTGGACTGGCAGATCAGACGCTGGACGCCCAGTCTCTGCATGGCGTCGATGATGCGGCGGGTGCCCACCGCGCGCACGGTGCCTTTTCGACCCGCGCCGAGGGAACACAGCACGGCATCATGGCCGGCGATCGCGGCCTCGACGGCGGTGGGATCCATGACGTCACCCTGGCAGGGGACAAGCCGGTCGTGGCGGATCGTGAGTTTTGCCGGGTCTCGTGTGAAGGCGGTGACCGAGTGGCCCTGTTCCAGCGCCTGGCGCACGAGCTGGCTGCCGATACTTCCTGTCGCTCCGAAGATGATCAGTTTCATCGCGCTCTCCTGGTGGTGAATATGCTCACTTGACACGGTGTCAATTGATGTAGATTGAAGCGTAGGCTAAGCTTGACACCATGTCAAGTGACGAGCGAGACACCCGCACCCGCATCCTCGAGGCCACCTGGCGGCTGCTGGAAGCCCACCCCGGTCAGGAGGTGAAGATGGCGGAGATCGCCCGTGCCGCGGGGATCTCCCGCCAGGCGGTGTACCTGCATTTTGCCTCGCGCACGGAGCTGTTAATCGCCACCACCCGTTACGTGGACGAGGTAAAGGGGCTGGATGCGCGGCTCGCACGGCTGGGGGAGGCCACTACCGGCGTGGAGATGCTGGAGGCCTGCGTGGAGGTGTGGGGGAACTATATCCCGGAGATCTACGCCATTGCCCGGGCGCTCATGCGGGCGAAGGAAACCGATGAAGCCGCGGCCGCCGCCTGGAACGGCACCATGGGGTGTCTGCGCGATGTCTGCCGCGAGGTCATCGACACGCTGGACCGCGAAGACCGGCTCGCCGCCGACTGGTCACCGGATGAGGCCGTCGATCTCTTCTTCACCCTGATATCCATTCCCAACTGGGAACAGTTGACCATCGAGCATGGATGGTCCACGGTAAAGTATGTCGAACACATGAAATTGTTGTTACGGCGTGCCTTTGTGGCCGGATAGTTCCACACTATCGTATTCCCCACAAACCGACACGCCTGAAGGATCAGGCCTGATCACACCAGGCGCAACACGTGGGGGATCGCAAATGCGTAAATTCATATTACTGGTAGTACTTGTACTTCCCGCCTGCACCATGGGGCTGTGGGAAACCAGCCGTGAGTCCGTGTGGATCGACGGTTTCTATGTCAACAGGGAACGCGGCGAGCTGCTGGTATCGACACGGGACGGTGGCTACCTGTTCCCGATCGACGACGAACTGGCCAGGATGTTGCTGCTGAGCCGGCGGATAGAGATGAGGCCGGAGTTTCGCGGTTTTGCCATCGATCGAGAAAACAACGTGAGTGGCAAGCTTACCCTGGTCATTATAGATCCTGACCTCAGCCAGGAGGATCGGGCGGTGCTGAAAGGTATCGAGTTTCACACCTATGGGGACGGCAGGCCCGCCTATTCACGACAACTGGAAGGAAAGCGTTACGAAATCGAAGGTGAGCTGGCACTGCTCAAACTCGACA
>JALUJS010000355.1 GCA_027056825.1 Candidatus Krumholzibacteriia bacterium
CCAGGAGTTCCACCCACCCCTCCCAGGCGATCCGGGTGTCGGGCGGAACGGGAACCCGGCCGGCCGTCCCCGCCTGAACACGCCAGACGCCGAGTTCCCGTTCCAGTCCCACCAGCCACTGTTCCCGCCAATTGGCCCAATGCCGGGGCACGATGTATCCGCGCAGCGGGCTCGAGGCCGAGACCAGGTCCACGGGGTCTCCCCACGCCGAGTCCTTGCTCCACCGCAACCGCCATCCCCCGCCCAGATCCCGCAGCCCCTGCAGGGTCCACAGCCAACGGGTTCCGCCTCCTTCTTCACCGGCGTCCATCCGGGATCTCAACACCCCCCGCACCCAGCCGGAATCCAGGCGAACGCGCAGACCGACCTGGAACAGCGTGACCACTTCCGGCGTCCCGGCCTCCGGGGGGAGCCAGGGCCATTCCGGGGACCGTTCCAGGCGCCGCCGGGACTTGCACCGCCAGCGCAGGTTGGCCCGCAGGTTGGGCCCCGGATCCGCGTAACCGATCACGTCGGTTACCGTGACGTATTCCCGGCCCGCGAAATCATCCCCCTCGCTGTCGGTCCCGGACAACAGGACCATCAGGGAGGAACCGGGCCTCGGCCTCAGCACCCCGCGCAGGGCCCAGCCTCGGCCCCGCCAACGCCCCAGGAACGACGGCTTTACCGCCAGATCCCCCGGTGGCCCCGCGCCGGACCAGCCCCCAGCGCCCTCCAGGCGCAACCTGCGGCTTGCGGTAAAGCGGATGGCGCCGCACACGGCCTGTGGCGCATCCCCGAACCCCGGCGTCGCGGCTTCGAATTCCACGCGCCAGGAATTCCGTAGCCAACGGCCGAAAACGGCGGCGACTTCCCCGGTCCCGGATCGGTCCAACAGGACCGACACCTCGGGTTCCACCCGTTCCCCGCCGCGGCGCAAACGGACCAGAGTGTGCCGTGCACCGGGATCGATTCCGGCGTCCGGCGCGGTGCCGGTGGCCCAGGTCATCGACCATTTGCCGGCGCGGACTTCGGCGCCACCGCCCTGGAGCGCGGATCCTGACGGGGTGTACGGCCAGTCGCGCAGCCCCGATCCCGGGGCCAGGAGGGTCCGGTCGGCCGCGGTGGTGGAAGAACGACCCGGCTTCCCGCCCACCAGGCCGAACCCCTGGGCCAGGGACACATTGCCCGCCATGAGGGTCAGGGATTCCCCCGTCAGCGTGAGGGCCCCCTGCAGGGGCAGGGCGTCGCACCCGTCGCTGCCGCGCCTCAACCTGACACGCCAGCCGGGGTGATGCAGGTCGAGTTTGACCGATACCGGTCTCCAGCAACCATCACGCCACCCACGTCGTAGCCGGAGCACACCGGACCCGGTATCCCCGCCGGGACTCGTCAGGTCCCGCGCCTCTTCTGCGGTCAGGGGCGCGCCCGCATCGTCCAGCTGGGAAAGAACATCCTGGACCTCGGGATCCGGCGGGCCCGTTTCGGGCACCTCCTTTCCCGCCGCCGATGAGCCGGACGATCCCAGGGCCAACCATCCGACCAGGCACCAGATCCCGGTCGCGGCCTTCACCAGCGTCTCCAGCGGCGCCAGGCGCCCCATCCGATCATGAACCGGTGGGTAGTCCCCAGAACCGGATGCACGAGACTGGACGTGGCCACCAACAATCCGCCGCGGTGAAGCCACAGGCAGGGGCCGACGGCCCCCGTGCCCCCGTCGTACCGCAAACCGAGGACTGCCCTGTCATGCAGAAGGGCGGCAACCTCCAGGGCCACGACCGGCGCACCCTCCCGGTCACGGGTCAGATCCAGCATCACGCTGGTGCCGCCGTCGGCCAGCAGGACTGAACCCATGGGTTCGGGGGGCGTGGCCGCGGTCACCCCGCCTGACGCACCCGGCACCAGCTTCCGCACTTCCACCCGGAGCAGGCGGCCATCCCCCACCGCGAAGTCCCCGAAGACCGACAGAACCACCCGGGACCACCCCGGCACCCGGTAACCTGTGATCCGCCATTCGCCCGTGGACCAAGCCACCCCAAAGCCCCGCTTTGCGCCCCAGGTGGTCCGTAGCCGCCGCGTCACCAGATGCGGCGACTCCCCGCCGAGGGATTCATGAAGAAACTGAATCCCCACCGGCAATCCCTTGACAATCAGCGACTTCCCCACGAGGAACCACGTTCCATCCAGATCCGGGAGACCGTACAGGCGGGAGGAACCGGCAGCCACCCACCACCCCGTCGGGGACGGACCGGCTGCCGACATCGGCGTCCCCTGCGTAGGCAGGGTGCCCGGGGCGTGCAACCAGCCGTCGGCGACAAGCTGGGCGTAAGCCGGAACCGCCAGGATCAGGGCCGCCGCCAGGACCAACGCTCTCAGCCGCAGAAGAACGGTCAGTGGCCGCGCCCGACCGCCGCTCATCGCACCCCGAGGACGAACCGCTCGCGGGAGATCACCCGGCCCGCACTGGTCAACTCACCCACCAGGATGTATCCCCCCGGCGGTACGGCCAGACCCGTGTCGTCCTCCCCCAGCCATACCGCGGACCGGGCGCCGGGGCCCCGCTCGTCCCCGGCGAGCATCCGTACCCCGCGGCCCCATGGATCGAAGATGCGCAGGACAAAGCCCGTGGCCGGCGGCGGAACGTCCAGGGTGACGGCGAGGGACGCCGGCCCCTCGATGCGGTCCAGCGTACGCCCTGACAGCGTCATCCACCCGGCTGACACGGCGGCCGTGACCGGCGGCAAGGGACAACCCGGCGACCCCGCCCCGCCCACAGCGCACGGGCGCCAAAGCGCCGGACCCCGGGAATCGCCCGCCGCGACGGCCGGCTCAAGGGAGCGGCCATCGTCCGGCAGGGGGACGCCGGACGCGCCTTCCCGGTCGCTGCCCTGGAGCTTAGACACGTCCGGCGCAGCCCGCCGGGCGGCGTGTGCAGGCGGGCGGGGTCGAACGCCCCCCCGGCCGCCGCGAAGCCCGGAAGGCGCGTGTGGTTTGGCACCCAGATCACCGGG
>JALUJS010000356.1 GCA_027056825.1 Candidatus Krumholzibacteriia bacterium
CGCCGGTCCCCTGGACGGCCTGCCCTTGTTGCAGCGGGAATTCCTGCGGGCGGTGGCCGCGGCCCCGGGCCAGCCGCTGGTGCTGACGGATCCGGACCTGCTGCCGGTGGCCTGGCAGGATCCGCGGTAACAGGCCCCACGTGTCCGCCGGGACACAAGCCCGCTGTGTCTCGACGGACACAGCGGGCTTCCCTGTATTTTTAATCCATTGTTTTTATTGAAGTTAAAACAATAGACTCCTTGGCTTCCTTCCTGCACGACAGGGGTGAACACCACGGAACCCCGGTTCCATGACCCCAAGCAAGGAGAGCCACCATGAAAGAAAAGAACCAGACCGCCAGCGGAATCCGTTTTTCCGAAGCCGCCGTCCTGTTCGTCCTGATCCTGGGCCTGACCGTCTTCGTGGGCATCCGTTTGGCCTCCCACGGGGAACCCGCCGCGGTCCCCGGAGAAACGGCCGCCACGGTGACCACCGAAGCCGCATCCCCTTCCACCGGGTCCGAACCCGTCGCGTCGGTCGCCACCGCGGCAGCCGCGGCGACCTCCGATACCATGGCCGGCGATCACCAGGTCGTGGACGCTGTCCCCGGGGATGTCGCCGAGGCCCCGGTGACCGGACCTGACGCCCCCGCGAACGATCCCGGCCGTCCGGTCACCTACGCCGAGGCCGAAGAGGCCTATCGCGCCGGGAGCTACGAAGAGGCCGTCGATCTCTTCGGCGCCTACACCGATGCGCACCCCGGCAACGCGTGGGGCCACTATATGCTGGGCCTGTCCCTGGGCAAGGCCGGCGAGACCGAGGAGGCCCTGGCCTCCTTCCGGGCCGCCCTGGAGATCGCCCCGGACCACGCCAAGAGCCTGGTCAACGCGGGCCGCATGCTGCTCGACCTGGACCGGCCCACCGAGGCCCTGACCATGCTTGAGCGCGCCGTGGAGATCGCTCCGGACGACGTCCAGGTCCTGCGGGTGCTGGCCCGCTCCCAGGCCGCCGCCGGACACATCGACCAGGCCGAACAGACCTACAACACCCTGCTGGCGAACCACCCGGACGACGCCTGGGCGCTGAACAACCTGGGCCTGCTGCTCATCCGCCAGGACCGGTGCGCCGAGGCCCTGCCCGCCCTGGCCCGCGCGGTCCAGCTCTCCCCCCAACTGGCCTGCGCGCAGAACAACCTGGGCGTGGCCCTGGAGCGCAACGGCTACTACGGAGCCGCCCGCGAGGCCTACGCCGCCGCGGTCGCCATCGATCCCGCCTACGCCAGGGCCGAGCAGTCGCTGGAGCGGCTGCAGGACGTCCGGGACACGGCCGACGCCGAGCCCGTCGACCTGGCCGCCACCGCCGCCGCCTTCACCGCACGGACGGAGCCCGCGGTGGAGGTGGCCGCCAACCGGCCCTCCCCGACCGCCGACGAGGCGCAACCCGGCCAGACCACCACAGAGAACCGCTGACCGGGCCGGTCGGGAGAACGGGGGCCGTTCGGCCCCCGTTTTTTCATGCCTGGAAAAGGAGAGTCACCACGCCCGGCGGGGCGGCTTGGCGCCCCGGTCCCGGGCCTGGTTGACGCGCAGGACCGAACCGAGCTGTTCGGTCCCGTCGAGGGCGGCGATGGCCACAGCGGCGGACTCGTCGTCCATCTCGACGAAGCCGAAGCCGCGCGGACGGCCGGTCTGCGGATCGGTGATCAGGGTGATGCCGCGGACCGGGCCGAAGGGCGCGAACAGCTCGCGCAGACGCTCTTCCGTGGCAGCGGGATCCAGGTTGCCGACGTAGATGGTCACGACCCGGTCACCTTCAGCGTCACGGTCACCGGCAGGTAGGCGGGAGCCAGGCAGGTCTTGTCGTCGCACGCCTGGACGGTCACCTTGAATTCCAGGGGGTACTCGCCCGCCGGCATCCCGGCCGGCACCAGCGCCGAACCCTTGATGATGTCCTTGTTCTCGATCATGGCGGTCATCTCCCCGAAGAATTCCTTCATGTGGCCCTTGGGGTAGACCGCCTGGAAGTCCTCCAGGGGGAAATACTCGTCGGGCACCAGGTCCACGCCGATGAAGTTGGTGTCGGCGTGGGCGTAGATGTGCCAGCTTTTGGCGATGTCCAGCTTGACGGCGAAGTCCACGCGGCTCCCCGCCTTCGCGGTCACGACCTTGGCCGCCGGTGCGACCGTGACCACGTCGCCGGAACCCTTGACCGCCGCCTGGCAGCCCACCGCCGCCAGCAACATCACCGAAACCAGAAGCGTGCGCGTTGCGCGATTCATGCCGTCCTCCGCTCGTTCAGGGGGCGTTGCGTTCGGCCAGGATGGCGTCCGCGGCCCGGGTGATCACCTGCAGCAGGCGCTCGATGTCCTCCTGCTCCATGCAACGATTTTCCACGTTTACCCGCAAGGCGGTCCGACCGTCAAGGACCGTGAAGCTGAACCAGGCGTCGCCCTCCCGCTCGACCCGTTCCTGCAGGTCGCGGTTCAGCTGGTCGTTCTCCTCGTCGGTGTACAGCAATACCCCCGCGGTGTCCCGCGGTTCCCACCGGAAGTTGCAGATACCCAGGGTGTTGGGACCCAGCAGGCGGAAATCGGGCCGACGGTTGATGCGCGCGGCCAGCATGCGGGCCAGTTCGATGTCCTTCTCCACCCAGTCGGCGAACTGGCGGCGGCCGGCCATGCGCAGCCCCAGCCACAGCTTCAGGGCGTCCATGCGCCGGCTGCCCTGGATGCCGTACTGGAAGAAGTTCACCTTGTCGCCGTGATGGAAGCCCCGCGGGTCGGGCAGGGTCCGCTTCCCGGAGCCGTTGACCTCCAGGTGCGCTCCCTCGGCGCCCTCCTTGAGGATCTTCTCCATGTAGTACTCGGGATGAACCAGGAAGCTCTGACGCAGGAAATCCCCGTCGCGCACCAGGATCCCCCCCGCCGAAAACGGCATGTAGAACCACTTGTGGGGATCGACGGTGATGGAGTCGGCCCGCTCGATGCCCCGCAGCATGGGACCGTACAT
>JALUJS010000357.1 GCA_027056825.1 Candidatus Krumholzibacteriia bacterium
CCAATTTTCACATTGTGCCCGATCTGCACCAGGTTGTCGATCTTCGATCCCCGGCCCACGATGGTCCGGCCCACCTTGGCACGGTCCACGCAGGCCCCCGCGCCGATCTCGACATCGTCCTCGAGGACCGCGATGCCCACCTGGGGAATCTTCTCCAACCCGGCGGGCCCAGGCAGGTAGCCGAAACCGTCGCTGCCGATGACCGCACCGCTGTGGATGATGACCCGATCACCCACCAGGCAACCGTGGCGCACCGTCACCTGCGCGTGGAGCAGGCAATCCCTGCCGACGCGCACCCCCGCCTCCAGGACCACATGGGCTCCCAGCCGCGTCCCGGGGCCGACCTGCACGCCCGGCCCGATGACGCAGAACGGACCCACGGCCGCCGAAGGGTCGATGCTGGCGTCGTCCGCCACGCGGGCGCCGGGATCGATCCCGGGCGGAAAAAGCAGGTCCGGATCGGGCCCTTCCTCCGCCAGCAACTTCACGAAGGCCCGGTGCGGATCCTCGACCCGGATGGCCGGCCGGTCCGGGTCCAGCCCGGCGGGCACCAGCAGCGCTCCGGCCGCGCTGGCTTTCATGGCGGACCGGGCCGAAGCCCGCGCCACGAAGCTCAAATCACCGGGGCCGGCATCCTCGAGGCCGGCCAGCCCGGACACCACCATGTCGCCCGGCCCCAGCAGCTCGCCGTCCAGTTCTCCCGCGATCTTGGCCAGGCTGCGTGCGATCATCCTTCAGTCCCCACCCGCGTTCCCGCCGCCCCCCATGGGATTCGGCGCGGAAAAGGCGGGTTAAGCAACCGCCCCCCATCGCGACCGACAGGGGGCATGGTCAGCTTTATTGATTTCCCGTTAAATTTGGAACGATCCCGGTCCGGTGTCAACCCCAAACCGCCGGCCCTACTCGTCCCCGCGGGCCAGGGCCGCCAGGACATCGTTGGTCAGGTCGTACTCCGGATCGAGGTAGAGCACCGACACCGCGGCCGCGTCCACGATCAATCCGTAGCCCTTCTCCTTGCCGATGCGCTCGACGATGGTCCTGATCTGGTCCAGGATCGGGGAAATCCTTGTCTTGTACTCGTTTTCCGCCTTCTGGTCGAGACCGTCGCGGAACTGGAAGTACTCGGCCTGCTTCTTCTCGAACTGCTGCATCTTGGTAGCCAGGGCGTCCTCGCCCAACACGAGCTTCTGGCTCTCGATCTCCTCGGCCATGCCCGTCAGTTCCTTCTCCCGCTGGTCCACTTCCTTCTGCAGCTCCTGCAGGAACTTCTGGTACTGCTCCTGGGCGTCCCGGGCGGCCTCGTACTCCTCGGCGATCCGCTGGGTGTCGATGACGGCCAGGGGCTTTTCGACCTTGGCGACCGCGCTATGCGGCAGCGCCAGGGCCGTCCCCAGGACCAGGGCCATCAGGGTCAGGTTCGTGATCGTGCGACGCATGACATCTCCTTCGCTTGTCACAGGGCGCGGCCCGCGGGCCGCATCAGAAGAAATTCCCGACCGTGAAGTGGGGTTCCCAGCGCGGACCGCCCACACGGTCGAATCCGTATCCGTAGTCGAAGCCGATGGTGCCCATCATGGGCACCTCGACGCGCAGGCCGAACCCGGCGCCCTTGCGCAGGTTTGCCAGATCCGCCTGGGAGAAGCTGTTCCAGACATCGCCCATGTCCAGGAAAGACAGCAACTGGATGGCGTTGGTCACCGGGTACAGGATCTCCGTATTGAAGATGGTGAAGTACCGGCCGCCGATGAAGCTGGGATTGCCCCGGGGCACGACCTCGAGATCCTTGTAGCCCCGCAGGGGGTAGCGCCGGTTGCCGCCCAGGCGGTACCGCTCCCAGTCGGGTACGTCGTCCGCGGCGCCCAGACCGTGGATCATGCCGAAGAAGCCGCGCAGGTGCAGGGCGAACTCGCCGGGCAACTTCTGGTAGATCGAATGCGAGAGCAGGTGCTCCTGGAACTCGATCTTGCCGCCGAGCATCCCGCCGGCGAACTCCACGCTGTAGCTGGTTTTCGACCCGCGCGTCGGGAAGAAGGGGCTGTCGGTGGAGTTGCGGCTGAAGCTGACCCGGATGCTGCTCTTGGTCTGGGGCCAGTCGATGCGGTCCAGGCGCTGCCAGGGCAGGTCGCTGGTGCCCAGGGATTGTTCGAGGTCGTCGAGGTACTTGATGTAGCTGGCGCTGAAGTCCGACAGCCTGGTCTCGGACAACTCGTAGCGCAGACCGACCCGGCTGTAGCGGGTGCCGGGGATGCGGCGGCCCAGGCGCAAGCTGAAGCCCCGCACGCGGCTCTCGTAGAAGTCGTCGTAGTTGAACCGGTAGCGGTCGAAGATGTCGGCGCCCACCAGGGTAGGGGTGCCCCGGAACCAGGGTTCGGTGAAGGACAGGTCCACGTAGCGCTGCCGGCTGCCGAACTGCCACGTCACGCCCAGGTTCTGCCCCTTGCCCCGGAAGTTGGTCTCCTGCACCTGGATGAAGCCGCTGGCCGAGGTCTGGGCGCTGTAGGCCATGCCGAACATGAACTGCCCGGTCTGCTTCTCCTTGACCTTGAGCTCCATATCCACGTCTCCACCCGCAACGGGCTGGATATCCGGCTGGATGTCCTCGAAGAACCCGGTCTGGAAGACGTCGCGGATGGAAGACTGGATCCGGGAGTTGCTGAACTTCTCGCCCGGGAAGATCCGCATCTCGCGCAGGATGACGTTGTCGTAGGTCTTGGTGTTCCCGCTGATGCGGATGTCGTGGATGCGCGCGGGCTGCCCCTCGATGAACTTGAAGTCGATGTTGACCACGTGGTCGGTGATGTCCCGCTGCGGCTCCACCGTGATGTAGATATAGCCCCGGTCGGCATAGACCTGCTGCAGGTTGTTGAGGGTGTCGAGGTAGTCCTCCTCCTTGAAGACCGTCCCCTTCTCCAGGAAGATCTGCCGCGAGATGGCCATGTCGTCCAGGACGGTGTTGCCCTCCCAGCGGATGTCGCCTGTGTAGTAC
>JALUJS010000358.1 GCA_027056825.1 Candidatus Krumholzibacteriia bacterium
ACATCCGGTGACCTTCGTCAGCGCCTCGGCGGTTGGCTACTACGGCAACCGCGGGGACGAGGCCCTGGGCGAGGACGCCCAGCCCGGCGACGATTTCCTGGCCCGGCTGGCCGTGGAATGGGAGCACACGGCCCTGCAGGCGGAGGCCGAAGCGGTGCGCATCGTCCAGTTGCGCATCGGCGTGGTCCTGGATGCGGCCGGCGGAGCCCTGGGGCGGATGCTGCCGGTCTTCCGGGGCGGCCTGGGCGGGCCGCTGGGCTCGGGCCGGCAATTCGTGCCCTGGATCCATCACCGGGACCTGACGGCGGCCATCCTGTTCATCCTCGAGCATCCCGAGGTCGCCGGGCCTGTCAACGCGGCCGTGCCGGAGCCGGTCCGGCAGCGGGATTTCGCCCGGGCCCTGGGCCGCGCCGTGGGCAAGCCCGCGGTCCTGCCGACCCCCGGTTGGGTGTTGCGCCTGATGCTGGGGGAGATGGCGGGGATGATCCTGGGCGGCCAGCGCGTGGTGCCGCGCGTGCTGCGCGCCCACGGTTTCACCTTCGCGTATCCGGACCTCAAGGACGCCCTGGCGGACCTGCTGGGAAGCGGGGCCTGAACTCAGCCCACCACGAAGGCGTCGGCCTGCAGATCGCCCGACGCGAAGCGTTCCAGGGACAGGCTGTCGATGATGGGATCGGCGGCGCCGGTGGCGATGTGCGCGGCCATGCGCCGGCCCACCATCGGTCCCAGCATGAAACCGTGCCCGCTGAACCCGCAGCTGTGGTAGTAACCCTCGAGGCCGGGCACGCCGCCCAGGATGGGACGGTGGTCCGGGGTCACGTCGTAGGCGCCGGCCCACTGGCGCATCATGCGCACGTTCGCCGCGCGGGGATAGAGCCGGGTCAGCTCCCGCGCGAAGCGCACGGCAAAGCGCAGGCCGCTGTGGAAGCCGAACTGTTCCGGCCGTTCCCAGCGGGGCTCGGCCGGATCCCCGATGCCGCCGACGATCTCCCCCCGCATGCTCTGGCTGAAGTAGATGCCGTTGGTGATGGAGATCACCATGGGGTCGAGGAAGGGCTTGAGCGACTCGCTGACCATGATCTCGTGTCGTTCCTGCCGGTTGGGCAGGTCCACGCCGACCATGGCGGCCAGGGAGCGCGCCCAGGGGCCGGCGCAGTTGACCAGGCGTGGGGTGGCGATGTCGCCGCGGTCGGTCCGCACCCCCCGGATGCGGCCGTCATCGGCCTCGATGCCCGTCAGGGCGGTGCGGATGAAGATCCGCACGCCGAGGCGGTGGCAGGCCCGGGCGTAACCCCACACCACCGCGAAGGGGTAGGCCGTGCCGTCCTTGGGACAGAAGGTGGCGCCTTTCAGGTCGCTGATGTCCAGGTCGGGCACGATGTCCAGGCAGTCCCGCGGGGCGAGGAACCTTGTGGGCACTCCGCAGCGGTTCTGCAGGGCCACGGCCTCGCGCAGGGCGGGCAGGTCCTCCTCCTGCTCGGTGATCATCAGGTAGCCGCCCTGGCGGAAGAAGACCTGGTAGCCCAGTTCGGCGGACATGTTCTCGTAGATGCGCACGCTCTCGCTGGCCAGCCGGATGTTCTCCTCGGTGGTCCACTGCTGGCGGATCCCGCCGCCGCAGCGGCCGGTCGAACCGCTGCCCAGGTAGTTCTTCTCCAGCACGACGATGTCCCGCATGCCGCGGCGGGCCAGTTCGTAGGCCGTGGCCAGGCCGTTGATCCCGGCGCCGACGACGACGGCCTCGGCAGTAACCGGAACCGGATCGGTGTGCAGCGGGATCATGGCGCCTCCCCGGTTTCGGGTTCGGGGATGTCCAGGCTTGCCAACTGACCGAAGGTCAGGGGCTCGCCGGGAGGCCGGATGGTGGTGGGCCGCACCGGTCCGTCGGATTCTCCGCGCAGGCGGGCCAGTTCGCGGGCGGCCTCGCACAGGCAGCCCTTGCCCTGGCAGAATCCGGTGGCCACTCCCGTGTAGCGCTTGAGCGACTCCAGCTCCGTGAAGCCCTCGGCGTAGGCCTGCCGGAATTCCTCCAGCGTCACGTCTTCGCAGCGGCACAGGAAGGTCTTGGGGGCGCTCATGGTGTGCTCTCCTGCTCCGGTTCCTGCGCCCGGCCGGGGACCACGCCGGCCGCTTCGCCGCGGAATTCCAGGACCGCCCCGCCGTCCAGGGTCAAGCGGCGCTGGCCGCCGGCCGCCCCCTCGGGCAGCAGTTCCCCGTCGGGTCCGGTCAGGACGGTCGGGCACCCGAGCTGCATGGGGATGTCGTGGGCGGGTTTGCCGGGGATGCAGACCACCACCAGGTCGGCCTCCATGTCGAGGTGGGACCCGGGCCGGTCGCTCGCGCCGGCGGGCACGAAGACGGCGGCCACCGCGCCCGAGGGCGCGGGCTTGAGGGAGGATAGGACCAGGCCCGTGTGCAGGGGCCACTTGCGGGTCACGGCGGCCGCGATCTCGCCATGGTCCCCCTCGCTGTCGAGGATGAGGGTGGGGCGGGCGCCGCAGGCGGCGGCCAACGCGGCGCTGAGCCAGAAGTCCAGCCCGCCGCCGATGATCAGCACGCGCCTGCCGGTGACCCGCAGGCCGTCGCGCACCAGGAGGCGGTAGAGGGCGCGCGGACCCAACAGGCCCGGGACGTCGTTACCGGGAAAGAGGCCGACGCGGTCCCAGCAACCGGCGGCCCAGACGATCTCCCCGGCGCGCACGGTCAGCAGCTGCTGGCCGCGGCGCAGCAGCAGGCCGTCGGGCCGGTATCCGGAGAGGGCCTTGACCCCGCCCATGAACTCGGCGTCCCGACAGGCGGCGAAAACGGCCCGGGCCCGTTCCAGCCGCGTGTGGGCCGCGGCGAGGACCGGGAACTCCCCGGTCAGGTCTTCGGCGGCGACACGGTCCAGGGCCAGGCCGCGCTGGCCGCCGGGCTTTTCCTGGTCGTCGAGCACCAGCACCGGTCCGCCCTGCGCGGCCTGGCCCTGGAC
>JALUJS010000359.1 GCA_027056825.1 Candidatus Krumholzibacteriia bacterium
CCGTTGAAGCGCTCGTCGATGATCAGCCCTTCCTTGCGGAGGTTCGGATAGTAGCCCTTGGCGAAGCCCTGCTGCCCGCCCACGGCGGTGTTGGGCATGTGCAGGTAGCCGATCCTGCCGCCGGAGAGCTCGTCCACGCGGCGGCGGTTGTCCTGCACCCAGGCTTCGTAGCGCATGTTCCGTTCGCTGGATACGGGCACGACCTTGATCTCGCGGCTGTTCTTGCCGTCGGGGTTGGGGCCGACCTTCAGGACGACCTCGCGCCCGGCGGTGTCCACCAGCAGGCTGTAGGGGTTGACCGGGGCGGCCAGCTCGACACCGTCGATGGCCAGTAGGTACTCGTTGGGCTTCACCTCGCTGCCCGGCTGGTTCAGGGGTAGGTCCGTGCCGCCGTTCCAGTCCCGGTCGGTGAAGACGCGCGCGAAGCGGTAGCGGCCGCTCTCGCGGTCCAGGGTGAAGTCGCAGCCCAGCAGCCCGGTGCCGATGCGGTCGGGCCTCGGCATGTCGCCGGGGCGCACGTAGCTGTGGGAGCAGTTCAGCTCGCCGATCATCTCGCCCAGCAGGTAGCTGAAGTCCGCGCCGTGGCCCACGTAGGGCACGAGCTGCCCGTAGCGCTCGTACATGTGGTCCCAGTCCACCCCGTGCATGCCCGGATCGTAGAAGAAGTCCTTCTCCTGTCTCCAGGCGTCGCGGAACATCTCCCGCCACTCGGCGCGGGGATCGACCATGGCCTTCATCTCGCCGGTCCGCAGGGGCTTGTCCGAGGGCTTCTGGTCGGCCTGAGCCTTGACGATGCCGTACTTGCCGCCGGCGCTGTAGAAGACCTTCTTGCCGCCGTCGGCCAGCTCGTAGCCGTTGCACTTCTTCAGGACGGTCTTGACCTCCCGCTCCTTCATGTCGAAGAACTTCAGACTGGTGGTGGCGTGCTGGTTGCCGCGGCCGCCGCCGGGAGTGAAGGGACGATCCAGGTAGAAGAGCTTGCCGTCGGCGAAGCTCAGGTTGAAGTAGTTGCTCGGCGGCACGTCCAGGGCGATGGTGCGGTCGGCCAGGCCGTCCAGGTCGATGACGATATTCTTGTCCTCGTCCTTCTCCGCGTCCTCGTCCTCCTTGTCGTCCTTCTTGTCGGCGCCCTCTTCCTTGTCCCCGTCCTCCTTCACCGCGACCTCGTCGCTCTCGGGCGGGAAGGGATGCGCTACGTCCGTCCGCAGGGGGATGACGTACAGACCGTCCATGTTGGCCCAGATGGGCTTGAGGTCGTACCCGCCCAGGGTGGGATTGAAGTTGCGGGCCGAGGCGAAGAACAGGTAGTCGCCCTGGTCGTCGAAGCAGGGCTGGGTGTCGTTGGTGTATTCGGTGGTCACCTGGTACGTCTTGCCGTTGCCCAGGTTGTACAGGAAGATGGAGCTGAAGTTGTTCTCGCCCTCCTTGGAGTAGGCGACCCAGTCCGAGGCGGGGCTCCATGCGAAATCGTTGATCTCGCCGGCGATGCCCTGGTCGATCTTCCTGATCTTTCCACCGTCGGCCTCGATGAGCCACAGGTTCATGGCCGCATCACCCATCAGCAGGTACTTGCTGTCGGGGGACCAGGCCAAGCGCCGCGGCCAGGCGAAATCCTTGCTCGTCAGTTTCTTCTCTTCACCCTTGCCGTCGCCGGGACGCAGGTACACCTCGTAGCCCGCGCGGGGGTTGTCCGACCGCTCGGCGTCGCCCAGGTAGGCGATCCACTTGCCGTCGGGCGACCACACGGGGGCGCGCTCGCGGACGCCGGGGGTATGGGTCAGGTTGCGCACCGGCCCCTTTTCGGCCGGGACGGTGAACAGGTCGCCGCGGGCGGCGAACACGGCCCGGTTGGCGTCAGGCCCGATGCCGGCGCCCTCGATGAGCTTGTCCACCTTCTGCAGGCGGGTCCTCGCCACGGGGTTGTCGGTGTAGAGGGAGATCTTCAGGCGCGTGCTCTTCTCCGTCGCCAGGTCCAGGACCCACAGATAACCGCCGTTCTCGTACACGATGGCGTCGGGACCGAGGCTGGGGAACTTCACGTCGTATTCGTCGTGATGGGTGACCTGGCGCTCCTGGCCCGTCTTCATGTCGTGGGCCCAGATCTGGAGGTTGCCGCCGCGATCGCTGGTGAAGTACACCGTGTCGCCGTGCCACATGGGAAAGTTGTCGGTGCCCACCCAGTCGGTCAGGCGGGTGGTCTTGCCCTTGTCGAAGTCGAAGACCCACACGTCCTGGGCCATGCCGCCCTTGTAGCGCTTCCAGGTGCGGTTCTCGCGGCTGATGCGGTTGAAGGCGATCTTCCGGCCGCTCGGATCGTAGCTGGACAGGCCGGCCGTGGGCAGGGGGATGCGGCGGGGAAGGCCGCCGTCGCGGTCCACCGTGAACAGTTGCAGGTCGCGGCCGGTGCGGCTTGCGCGGGCGGACTGGAAGCGGATGCTGCGGCCGTCGGGTTGCCAGTCGATGACGCGGTCCCAGCCGGGGTGGTAGGTCAGCCGCACGGGCTCGCCGCCGTCGGCGGGCATGACGTACACGTCGTTGTTGCCGTCGTAGTTGCCGGAGAAGGCGATGTACCTGCCGTCGGGACTGAACTTGGGTTGGCTCTGGTAACCCTCGCTGGTGGTCAGGCGCACGGCCTGGCCGCCGTTACGGCCGACCATCCACAGGTTGCCGGCGTAGCCGAAGACGATGCGGTCGCCGTGGATGTCCGGGTTGCGCAGCAGGCGCATGTCGGTGTGGTCGGGCTCGCCCAGGACGGGATCGGATGCGGCGGCCGGCAGGGCGGCCCCCACGGCCAGCAGCAGGCCGGCCAGGGTCAGCAGGAATTTCTTCATCATTCTCCTCCGGTAGTCCCGTTCCGGGACAGGGGTTCGTCGAGACGGTCGACGGCGTGAATCAGGCCGGCGATGGCCGCGGTGTTGGCGGACATCTCGCCGGGATCAACCTTGTCGTAGGTGTCGGCCGCG
>JALUJS010000360.1 GCA_027056825.1 Candidatus Krumholzibacteriia bacterium
CCTCTGTCTGACGGCCGCCGCCGCCCCCGCCGCCACCGGCGTGCACACCACCTACCTGTGGCACATGCACCAGCCCATCTACTGGCCCGACGAGAGCACCTGGGCCCCGGGCCGCTACGAGACCGCCTACGAGACCATCACCCTCGGGCACAGCCAGAGCGACGTGTTCTCCATCTTCAACAAGGACGACCGGGTGGCGGACTACCAGTGGTATCCCCGCGACGCCATCGGTTCGGTGCTGGATCTGCCCGACGCCGGGGCCCAGGTCTCGTTCGCCGGGGCGCTCATGGAGAACCTGTTCAGCCTGGGCGACAACGGCTGGAACGGCGGCCGCTACGCGAGCGACTGGTCCGCGCCCTACCGGCAGGCCATGGGCTGGACGACCTCGGCCGGGCGGCGCCGCCTGGACCCGGTGCTGGTGGGCTTCCACCACGCCATCGGGCCGCTGCTGGACGAGAACGCCCTGGCCATGGAGCTGGCCTGCGCGCGCGAGATCTGGAGCCGCGCCTGGGGCTCCGGCCCCCTCTCTGCAGGCTTCTTCCCCGCCGAGATGTGCTTCAGCGAGCGTATGATTCCCGCCCTGGCCGCAGCGGGGGTGGAGTGGTCCATCGTCCCGGACCTGCACATCGGGCGCGCCTGCGCGGGGTATCCCTACAGCGCCGAACTGGACAACTGCGATCCCCCCAATCCGGCCGACCAGCTCAACCCGGCCCAGGTCGACTGGACCAACCACACCATCTCGCGCGGGGTGACCCTGAAGGTGCCCTATCCCTTCGGGTTCACGCCCCACCGGGCGCAGTATGTCGATCCGGATGACGGAACCATCAGCTCCCTGGTGGTGGTGCCCGCGGCCAACGCCATGGGTTGGGAGGAGGGCTACGGCCTGTTCGGCACCGGCGGCATCGACGCCATCGCTCCGGCCAACGATCCGGCGCGGCCCATGCTCGTGCTGTTGGCTCATGACGGGGACAACGCCTGGAGCGGCGGCTACAGCTACTACAACGAGAACGTGACGCAGTTCGCCCACGCCGCGGCTGCCCAGGGGTACACCCCGACCACCGTGCAGACCTACCTGGCGCAGCATCCGGTGCCTGCCGATGACATCGTGCACGTGGAGGACGGCGGCTGGGTCAACGCGGACGGGGATTTCGGCTCGCCCCAGTTCATCAACTGGAACTGGCCCCTGGTGGACGCGGCGGGGAACTTCGACATCCCCGGCGGCTGGGCCGAGGACGAGCGCAACTGGGCCGTGCTGACCGCCGCCCAGAATCGCGTGGAGACCGCGGCGCAGATCATCGGGACGGTGGATCCGGCGCGGGTGGTCGATCCCCTCTCGGGCGCCAACGACGCCGAGCGGGCCTGGCACTTCCTGCTGGCCGGCTACGAGAGCGGCTACATGTACTACGGCACCTCGCTGGACATGGAGATCAAGGCCACCCTGGCCTGCAACCGCGCCACCGCCCTGGCCGACGCGGTCATCGCCGGCGGAACCGACGCCACCGCGCCCACGGTGTGGCTGCCCCAACGCCTGCCCTGGAACCCCGGCGGCTTCGGCGGCGGCAGCCTGTGGGGCTGGCCCTCGAGCCAGGGGACGGCCATGACCTCGGCCTTCAAGGTCTGGACCTTCGCTCATGATGTTTCGGGCCTTGCGCGCGTGGAACTGATGGTGCGCGAGGACGCCGACGGGGTGAACGACCCGGCCACCGTCGTCAACGAGACCTACGCCGGCGGCGGCGGCGTAGGGGCCTGGCTGGCCGTGCCCATGAACCACCGGGTCATGCCCACCGGAACGCCCTGGCCCATTCCGGGCGTCGACCTGACGGTGTTGCCGACGCACATCGCCGACGAATACTGGGTGGAACTGTCCGGCTACAGCGATGTCCTGCTGGACTACTATGTCGAGGCCGAGGACAACCTGGGCAACATCAAGCGCACGCCCATCCAGCATGTCTATGTCGGCACAGGCGATGCGGGCGGCGGCGGGGGGGATCAACCCTTCGTCATGGACGGGAGCCTGGATGCCGGGGTGCAACAGATGGCCTCCGGCGGCGTGAACCTGTGGGCGAAACCGCAGGGTCACTGGCTTTACCTGGCCACCGACGCCCCGGCGTCGCGTCCGGGAGAGGATGCCTTTCTCATGCTCGATCCCGCCGCCTCCGGAGCGACGGCCGCACCGTGGGCCAAGGCCGGGCAGGTCACACCCTGGGTGAGATTCCTGGCCCGCGAAAGCGACAACGGCTGGACCGGGTGGTTCGACGCGGCCCAGACGGTGCTGGACGAGCCGGGCCTGGTCATGGCCGCGGGATCCGTGCTGGAGGGCGCCGTCGACCTGGATGTCCTGTATCCGGGAGGGTGGCCCGAACAGGTGTTCGCCGCGGTGGCGACCTACGCCACCACTGACGGCGGCACCTTGCTGGCCCAGGCACCGGGCGGCGACGGCGACGGCAACATCGGGCCGGCGGAGGTCGTGGCGATCCCCCTGGCGGCCAGCCCCGTGCCGGTTGCCGCCGACGGCGCCGTCCTGCGGGCCTGGCCCAATCCCTTCAACGCGCGGCTGAACCTGGCGATCACGGGCCCGGCCGGTCCGGCCCGGTTGCAGATCGTCGATACCCGGGGCCGGGTGCTGAAAAGCTGGACGACGGAGATTCCCGCGGCGGGGACAGCGCAGGTGGTCTGGGACGGCAGGGATGCGCGGGGAGCGCCTGCGGGCAGCGGGGTCTACCACGCGCGGGCCGTCACCGGTGCAGGGACGACGACCCGCCGCGTCAGCCTGGTCAAGTAGCGCCGGTTATCGTGGATGATCCGAGTGGTCGGGGTTCATCTTCTTCAGGCAACCCTGGCAGTAATACTTGCCGTTGACCTCGGTCAGCTGGTTGATGGGCACGTCCTTCATGCCGCAGCCGCCGTCGCAATCGTGGAGGGTCACCTGTTCCCCGGCATCGGGGGCGGTGTGGCCGGCC
>JALUJS010000361.1 GCA_027056825.1 Candidatus Krumholzibacteriia bacterium
GAGTTTCGGCGCGGCGCGGCGGGGTGAACCGGCCTGATCCCCGCCCGGACTTCCGACATGAAAAAACGGCGTCCGACCTCGTGGTCGGACGCCGTTTTCATGGTGGGGATCAGGTCTTCTTGATCAACCTCGTCGCCGCGGCGACCACTCCGCCCACATCGCTCAGGTCGGTGGGGATGATCATGGTGTTGCTTTCGCGGGCCAGGTTGCCGAACTCCTTGATGTATTGCTCGGCCACCCGCAGGTTCACCGCGTCCGCGCCGCCGGGCTGTTCGATGGCGGCTGCGATCTTGCGGATTCCCTCGGCCGTGGCCTCGGCCACCAGCTCGATCTCCCGGGCGCGTCCCTCGGCTTCGTTGATCCGCTTCTGCTTCTCGCCCTCGGACTTGGCGATGGCCTCCTGCTTGGTGCCGTCGGCCACGTTGATCAGCGCCTGGCGCTGGCCCTCGGACTCGGCGATGGCGGCGCGCTTCTCGCGCTCGGCGCGCATCTGCTTCTCCAGGGCGTCGCGCACGGTCTGCGGCGGGTGGATGTTCTTGATCTCGTAGCGGGTGATCTTCACGCCCCACGGGTCGGAGGCCTTGTCCACCGCCGCGATGATGGCGTGGTTGATGGCGTCGCGCTCCTCGAAGGTGCGGTCCAGCTCCAGCTTGCCGATCTCCGAACGCATGGTCGTCTGCGAGAGCTGGGTCGAGGCGAACAGGTAGTTCTCGATGCCGTAGCTGGCCTTGACCGGGTCGATGACCTGCAGGTACAGCACGCCGTCCACCTCGACGGCGATGTTGTCCTTGGTGATGCAGACCTGGGGCGGGACATCCACCGCCGTTTCCTTCAGGGAGTGCTTGTAGGCCACGCGGTCGAGGAAGGGGGTCAGGATGTGGAACCCCGCCTGCAGGGTGCGCGAGTACTTGCCCAGCCGCTCGACGATGTAGGCGCTCTTCTGGGGCACGATGCGGGCGGTGTTCAGCAGCGTGATGATGACGAGAATGACGATTCCGAATGCGATGATGGTTCCGGCCATGTCCGACCTCCCCGGGCGCGCCGCGCCCGTCCTCGGTTATTGGGGTTTGATGATGAGGGTGATCCCCTCGTGGGCCGTGATCACGGCCCGGTCGCCCTTGTGCAGCGGGGCCTCGCAGAGCGCCTGCCAGGCGGCGCCCTTGTATTCGACGCGGCCCTTGCCGCCCGGTTGCATGTCCTCCAGGACGATGACCACGCCGCCGACCTCGCCGTCGATGTTATCCACCGCCAGGCCCTGCTCGCTCACCTTGCCCAGGAAACCCTCCCGGAAGCGACGGCGCAGGAAGACCAGCAGCAGCACGGAGGTCACGGCGAAGAGGATGAGCTGGGCGCCGAGACCCGGGGTCACGCCGAGCCAGGCGCCCAGGGCGGCCAGCCAGGCGCCGACGCCGAAGAACACCAGGATGACGCCGGGGATCATGAACTCGCTGAGGATCAGCAGCAATCCGGCCAGGAACCAGACGACGACGGGATTGAGGGGCATGAAAAAATCTCCCGGTTGAAACACCATTGCCAACCGGGAGATATAACCACACCTGAGCGGGATTATTCAACCAAAGCCGTGGGGGTCAGACGAGGGCGTCCTCCCGCATCAGGACGTAACGGTCCAGGTACCGCACCAGGCTGGAGAACTGCGGTTTGCTGATGTAGTCGGTGGCGCCCACCTGTTCGCATTTCCTGGCGATCTGCGCGTTGATCAGGGAGCTGAAGACGATCACCGGCAGATCGGCGAGTCCCAGGTCCTGCCGGATCGTGCGGCACAGGGCCAGGCCGTCCATGCTGGGCATTTCGATGTCGGTGATCAGTCCGCCGAGAAGTCCCTCCAGGGCCAGGTCCTTTTCCTCGGCTTCGGCCGCCAGGGCCTTGACCGCCTCCAGGCATTCCCGCCCGTTGGAGAAGAGCTGCACGTTGGTGTAGCCGCCGTGGGCCAGCTCCCCCAGGAGCATCTCGCGCACGGTGGGGGAGTCGTCGGCCAGGAAGATCAGGCGCCCGCCCCGCAGGGCGCGCATTTCCTCGCTGGTCTCTTCGGGCACGGCCAGGGCGGCCAACTCGCCCGGCAGGACCTCGGCCACGACCTTCTCCAGGTCCACCAGCATGATCTCCCGGTCGTTGATGTTCAGCGAACCGGTGAACTTGGTGTCCGGCTGGTTGAGATAGGGGCTCAGGGGGGTGATGCTGTCCCAGCCCACCCGGTGGATGCGGTCCACGCCGTCGACCAGGAAGGCGGTGCGGCGGTCGTTGAACTCCAGGACCATGACCAGGGGCTGGGGCGTTTCCCCGTCCTCATCGTCCTCCCCTTGCGCGGCGGGGAGGTTCCGGGGATCCCCCGTATCCAGGCACACGCGCAGGTCGATCAGGGTCAGGCACTCGTTGCGGAACAGCAGCGATCCCATCACGCTGGGCGGAGCCAGGTGGATGGTCGTCAGCCGCGCGGGATCGAACTGCTCGATGGCCTGGATCTTCAGGACGTTGACGCCGAAGGCCTGTTCGCCCAGGTAGAATTCGAGGATCTCCACCTCGTTGGTTCCGGACTCCAGCAGGATCTTGCTCTGGTCCATGGGTAACCTCGCCAGGGGGATTCAGCCGACCAGGCTGAACTTGTGCAGGACTTCCTCCAACAGGTAGCCCTCTTCACCGGTGACATTGAGGAATTTGAAACCGGCCCGGTAGAACCGGGGGTTCTGGTCCTGGTTGCACCAGACCATCTCGCCCTTGAGGATCATGTCCGACCGGTTCTGAACCATCTGGGGCAGGTTGATGCGCAGGGTGTAGATCTCCCCGGGGGTCATGGCCCGCTCCGACACGATCATCATCCCGTCGCAGGTGATGTCCACGATACGCCCGAGCACCTTGCCCGAGTCGTGGTCCATCACCTTGACCAGGTGCGGCGTGTTGCGGCGGGTACGTTTACGCATATCGATCATGACAGCCCTTTCTTC
>JALUJS010000362.1 GCA_027056825.1 Candidatus Krumholzibacteriia bacterium
GCCGTCGCGTCGGGCCCTTTCGCCTCTCGGTCAGGAACCGCCCCACTTGTTGCGACTGATCTCCTCGAGGATGTCGTCGATCTGCTGGCGGACGCGCACGTTCTGGTCGGGCTCGAAGAGAGCCTGCCGTACCCGCCCCTGCTCGTCCTTCTTGACGTAGCGGAGGCTCTGCAGGTCCGCCATGGACATGAGGATGTCCTTGCTGACGCGGACCTCCACCGGCTTTCCGTCCTGGTTCACGCGGGGGTTGTTGTACGGATGCATGCCGTTGCCCCAGCCGTGCACCACCATGGAACAGAGCAGGGCGCGGAAGGTGTTCTGGCCCTGGACCGTCTCCAGGTCGAAATTCCCGCCCACCTTCTCCGTCACGCTGTCGATGACCGCGCACAGCTTTCCGGCCAGTTGGGGCTCGATGTCCAGTTGCAGCAGGCGTGAAAACATGGTGTTCAGAATCTTGTCGGTGTTGGTGGACATCGCTCAGCTCCCGGCCTGTCATGACCCAAGGGTTTCCCGTAGGGGGGCGCCAATTCCCGTTTGGGAGCATTGCGCCCGGTTCTCCCGGTCGATGTTGCAATTTGCTTGCCCGTTTTGACAGGCTCGGTCTTCCCCGCGTTCTCTTGCCTTATCGTGGGAAAAATTTGCGTGGCATGCTGATTGCATGACGGGGTTGACGCCTTGCCTCCATCGTTCCTTTTGCCGGGGCCGCCCCCGAGGAGACCGCCCATGCCCGTCCAGGATGCGACCGCCACAGCGACCACCCGCCTGCTGTACTACGGCCAGGCGCAGGTGGGCAAGCGGGAGAACCTGCGGCTTATCCACCAGTCGGTTCCGCCGGAAGCGCGCCTGCCCCTGGCAACCGGTGACCCCGAGCGGCAGATCGGCTTCACGGTGCAGCATCCTGATCAGGCGGCCCGGCACGTCTTCGTGCAAGCGGTGGATGTGGGCAAGGAGCCCTTCCACACCGCCGGCCGGCCTTCGCGTCCCCCGTTCGACGGGATCGTCTTCGTGGTCGATTCCGGCGTGTCCCAACTGGACAAGTCCCTGTCGGCATTCGAGTCCCTCAAGGTGTTCCTGGATTCCTGGGGCCTGGACCTCATGCGGGTACCCGTGGTTCTGCAGTACAACCGCGTGGGTGAGGGTGAGAACCTCGCCGTGGACCGGCTGGAGAGCCTGCTGAACCCCTGGGGGCTGTTGTCGATCCCGGCGGCCAGCGGACGTGGGGAAGGGGTGCGTGAGACCCTGAAGGCCGTCCTGGGGCTGGCCATCCGGCACCAGGAACAACTGGCCAAGGTGATGCCCAACCTGGCCGGTTCCCGCCCGGCACCTCCCTCTGCTCCTGCGCCGGCTTCCGCACCCGCGCCGGCCGCCGGGGGGCAGGGGATGCAGTTCGAATACGGGCCGCCCCTGCCCGGCACCGAGGTGGACGAGAACACCCGCCGCCGCAGCGACGAGATCTTCAACGAGCTGCGGCCGCCCCTGGTGGTGCCGGTCAAGGTGCCGCGACGCCTGCTCGAGGGCGCCGACGGCCCGGTCCGCATCATGCTCGAGGTCGAAATCATCGATTGAGGCCCGCTTCGGGCCTCCAATTCCTTGACCCTTCCGGACCGGTGGCCTAGTCTCGCCCCATGGACAACCGCGGCGCGACATCATCATCCCTCTCCCGAGCAGCCAAGGGCAGTGATCCGGAGCACCTTGCGCCGGGACGCCAACTGGAGGAGCAGGGCCGCCTGGAGGAGGCCCTGGCCGCCTACAGAGCCCTGCTCGAGGACCATCCCGGGGATCACCGCATCCACTACCGGGCCGGTTGCGCGGCTCTCAAGAAGGGCGATCCCGACATCGCCCGGGGCTTCTTCGAGACGGCCGTGGAGCTTGATCGCGGCAACGCCCGCTACCTGACCAACCTGGGTGTCGCCCTGGACCGGCTGGGCCGCCGGGAGGATGCCATCCGCTGCTACCGGCGCTCGGCCATGCTGGACGGCGGCACGGTGGTGGCCCATCACAACCTGGGCGCCATCTATGCCGAGCAGGGACGGTTCGACGAGGCCGTGCGGGCTTTCGAGGCCGCCATCGCCCTGGAGCCCGACGCCGAGGGGTATCACAACCTGGGCCTGGTCCACTACCGGGCCGACGATTTCGCCGCCGCCCTGGACTGTTTCCGCAGGGCCGTGGGGTGCGACGAGCGCTTCGCCGTCGGGCACTACTACGCGGGCCTGTGCCTGATGAAGACCGGCAACTACGAGACCGCCATCGCGGAATTCCGGCGGGCGAGGGAACTGGATGCCGGCCTGGCGCGCGTGAACTTCCACGTGGGTTGCTGCCTGCACAAGCTGCAGCGTTTCGAACAGGCCCGCGCACACCTGGAACAGGCGCTGGACGCCTTTCCCGAGGATGGCCGGCTCCACTACCAGCTGGCGTTGACCTGCGACGCCCTGGGCCTGCATCCGGAAGCCCGCATCCATTACGGAATGGCCAGCGGGCGCCGCCAGACCTCCGGTTGATCTCAACCGCAAACCACCCCGTGAACGGATCCGCCGCCGCGGACCCCGAAAGGACAACCCGTGTCTGAACTGCTCAACATGCTGATCCTGGCGGCCGTCCAGGGCCTGACCGAATTCCTGCCCGTCAGCAGCTCGGGCCACCTCGTGCTGCTGCAGCATTTCCTGTCCACCCGCGAGGGGGATCTCTTTTTCGACGTGGTCCTGCACGGGGGAACGCTGATTTCCGTGCTCGTGGTCTACCGGCGCGAGCTGCTGCGGCTGGTGCGGCTGGACCGCGAGGCCCTCGGCTACATCCTGGCCCTGGGAATCGCGACGGTTCCGGCGGTGATCGTGGGGCTGCTCGCCTCCGATTTCGTGGATCGTCTCTTCGGCGAACCGCGGCTGGCGAGCATCGGGCTGGTGTTCACCGGGATCGTGCTGCTCTCGACGCGGATGGTCCACGGGCCTTCCGGGAGCCGGGAGCCGGAGACCTGGCGGCCCTCGCCCGTGGCGCCGGGCCGGGCCCTGCTCATCGGCTGCGCCCAGGCCCTGGCCATCTGCCCGGGCATCAGCCGTTCGGGCTCCACCATCGCCGCCGGCCTGTGGCTGGGGCTGCCGCGCGCCGAGGCGACCCGCTTCAGCTTCCTGATGGCCATCCCCGCCATCGCCGGCGCCGTGTTGCTGAGCCTGCTGAAAGGCGCCGAGGCGACGGGCGTGGACGCCGGGACACTGGTCCTGGCGGCGGTGGTGTCCTTCGCGGTGGGGCTGCTGGCCATTCGCCTGACGGCCCTGGCCGTGGTGAAAGCCCACTTCTGGAAGTTCAGCTTCTATTGTCTTGCGGTGGGGGCCGTGGTCTGGTTCATCCTGTCCTGACCCCGGTGCCGGGTGCGCGTCAGGCCGGACAGCCCTCCAGGAGCTGGGAGACGGTGGCGATGACGCGGGGTTCGTCGAAGGGCTTGATGATGAAATCGCGGGCGCCGGCCTTGATGCCCGACAGCACCAGGGAGCGCTGGCCCAGGGAGGCCACCAGGATCGCCCGGGCTTCCGGGTCGGAGGCCAGGATCCCCGTCAGGGCTTCCAGGCCGTCGGCGTCCGGCAGGGTCGTGTCCAGCATCACCAGGTCGGGGCGGAGGCGGCGATACTCCTTGATGGCGCCGTCGGCGTCGCACGCTTCGGCGACGACCTTCAGGCCCATGTTTTCCAGTATGTCCCTGAGCATGGCCCGCATGAAGTCTGCGTCGTCAACGATGAGTACGGTGTGGCCCAAGGAATCAACCTCCGTGGTGCGGTCGTGGTGTCGCCGCCGCAAGGGGTGGCGGGAACGTATTTTCCGGCAACCTGTATGATCAGGACGAGTTCATGATCGGCCTCATATCCCGCGACTTTAGGTTCCGGTTGTGCGGGTGACGGGCCGGACGGCGAGGGAGGATGGTATGAGATCCAGTGGAAAATGGTGGGTGGCCCTGGCCCTCGCCGCGGTGTGCGCGCAGGCCGTGTCGGCCGGAGCCGAGGTTCTGGGGACCGGCCGCGACGACCTGCAGGAAGTTTCGTTGACGGTCTACAACCAGGACCTGGCCCTGGTCCGGGAAGTGCGCACGGTGGAGATCCCGCGGGGCGACTTCACCCTGGAGTACCGGGACGTTCCGTCCTCCATCAGGCCGGCTACCCTCCTGGTGGAAGCGGACCCCGAGGCCCGGCTGGTGCTGTACGACCAGAACTACGAGTACGACCTGATGACCCCGGAGAAGATCCTCGAGAAGTATGTCGGCCGCGAGGTGTCCTGGATCCAGGAGGACGGTTCACGTATCACCGGGACCCTGCTGGGGCTCAACGGCAAGCCGGTGTGGAAGGTCGGCGACGAGATCCGCTTCGAGGTGCCGGGAAAGATCGCGCTGCCCGACCTGCCGGCGAACCTGCGGGCCCGACCCACCCTGGTCTGGCACGGCAACGCTGGCCGCGGCGGGCGCACCCGCCTGGAGACCTCATACCTGACCGGCGGCATGGGCTGGTCCTGCGACTACGTCCTCCAACTCGACCGCGCCGGCAGGACCGCGGGGCTGCAGGCCTGGGTCACCCTGGACAACCGCAGCGGCGCGGCCTTCACCGACGCCAGGCTGCAGCTGGTGGCCGGGGACCTCAACCGCGTGGGGCGCGGCAGGGTCATGCCCATGGAGGTGGCGGACAAGCTGTCGGCAGCCCGCGCGCCGAGCTTCCAGGAGGAGTCCCTCTACGACTACCATCTCTACACCCTGGACCGTCCGGTGGACGTCAGGGACAGGCAGACCAAGCAAATCTCCCTGTTCGAACGCAGCGGGCTGAAGATCACCCGGCGCTACCTCCTGCGCGGCTACCAGCGCTACTACCGGGGACAGGGCCCCATTTCCGACAAGGGCAAGGTGGAGGTTCTCTACTCCTTCGAGAACGACCGGGACAACAGCCTGGGCATGCCCATGCCCGCGGGCACGGTGCGTATCTACGGCTTGTCGTCCTCGGGCGGTCGCCAGCTGCTGGGGGAGGACCGCATCGGCCATACGCCCCGGGACGAGAAGGTGGAGCTGACGGCCGGAACCGCCTTCGACATCGTGGCCGAACGGGTCCGTGTGAAGATGGAGAAGGTGGCCTCGAACCTGACCCGCACCACCATGCGCGTGACTTTGCGCAACCACAAGGACGAGGACATCCGCGTGGATGTGAGGGAGCCGGTGGGCGGCGACTGGACCGTGCTGGAAAGCACCTTCCCGGCCCGGCGGATCAGCGCCACGGAGATGGCCTTTGACGTGCCCGTGCCTGCGCGGGGCGAGACGGTCCTGGAGTACAGGGTGGAGGTCAGGTACTGACCCGGATGATCGAATCGCCTTGCCGGATGGTGAAGCGGTTCAATGATCGGGGCTAATGGGGTGGATCAGGATCCCCGCAACTGGCGCCGCATGGCCTGCAACCGTTGATCCCCGGGCCTGAGGGCCAGGGCCTTGTCGAGAGCGGCGATCGCCCCCGGGCGGTCGCCACTCTGCTGCCTGGCCACCGCCAGGTTGGCCCATCCCTGGAAATCCTGCGGATCCACGGCCACGGCCCGACCGAACCAGCGGGTCGCCGCGTCGGGGTCGCCCCGGCGCAGGGCGCATACCCCGGCGTTGAGCAACGATCCGGCCTGGCGGGGGTTGGCCGCAGCCGCCCGCGCGAAGTACCCTTCGGCCGCGGTGAATTTCCCGGCGGACATTTCCAGGTTGCCCAGGTTGTGCAGCAGACCGGGATGATCCGGCCGCCGGCGCAGGCCGCGGTCCAGGGCCCCGTGGGCGCGGTCGTCCGCTCCGGCCTGGCGCGCCAAGCGCGCAGCGGCGAGATAGAGGTCCGCACTGCGGGTGGGGTCCGGTTCGGCGGCCGCCTGGTCCAGGGTCCGGTCGACCGCCCGGGTCAGGATTGGGGCCGGGTCCGGTCCGGCGACGCTGCCGGCGCGCCGCCAGAGGATACCTCCGGGTCCGGCGGCGGCGGTTGACCAACGGGAGTCGCCGGCCAGGGCCGTGGCCAGCGGGGCATAGGCGCCGCCTCCGAAGGCCAGGCAAACCGCCTCCACCTGCCTGCGGTCAAGCTCCTCCAGACTTTCCCGCGTGCCGCTTTTGATGCGGTGGTAGACGCCCCAGAGGGAGGCGGGGTAGGCCTCGGTGCGGCCGTCGATGAACAGGCGGGCTGGGCTGTTGCCCAGCACGTAGGCCGCGGCGTCAAGGTTGGTGAAGGTTCGTGTCATGCCCGCGCCGGCCAGGACCTTTGCGGCGTCCCGGGGGTACAGTCCGGGGGTCAGGCCGCCCCCGCTGCGCCAGGCCACGCCCTCATGCAGGTAGAAGGTGTTGTCCAGGATACGCGGCGCCCACAGTCCCATCACCGCCAGCATGGCCAGCGCCGGAACCGCCGGTCCCGGAATCGCCCGCAGGCGTCGGCCGACGAGCCCCGGGAACCCTGGTATTTCGGGCACGGCCCGGTCGGTGTGAAGGAGTGCGAAGGCCACCGCCATCAGCCCGATGTTGCGCTCGCCTTGCCAGGCCGCGGCCGCCGCTGCGGCAAAGAGCAGGACACGCAACAGGCTGATGCGGCGCCAGGACAGGATGATGCGCAGCAGGCCCCAGGCCACCAGCAGCCGGTAGGCCGTCAGGGTCCAGGCCAGGCTGTTGATGGTCTGGGCAAGGGGGGCCAGTTCGCTGATGGTGGCCTGCAGGTCCACGCCTCCGCCGCGGAACTGTCCCAGCACCAGCAGGGGGTAGGTCCAGCCGCGCCAACCGGCCGGGGTCAGGCCGAGGGCCAGGATACTGAAACCCAGGGCCAGGGCCCAGCGGCGAAGAGGCATTGCTTTTCGGCGTCCGGACAGGAGCCCCTGCGCCGGATGCAGCAACCCGGCCAGCAGGATCAAGCCCGGCACCAGGACGGAAAACCCGTGGAACTGGGCCCACAGGAGGGTGACCCACGGCAGGTATCCGCACGGGGTCCGGGGATCCAGGGCCGCCGGCAGGCCCGCCGACAGGTCCGCACGCTGGTCCCCTTCTGTCCGCAGACAGGCCTCGACCCGGGGCACGGTGACCGCCAGCAGGATATAGGACACCAGTTCCGGCCTGATGGTCAGACGCGGCCAGAGCACACCCAGGGCGGCCAGGACGCCCAGGCCATTCCACGCGGCCCGGGTGTGGGTTCCGCCCGGCCGGGGCCGGACCAGGACCAGCACCAGGACCACAGCCAGGGTGACCCGCAGCATGTTCCATCCGGAGGCAATGCTCGCGGGGGTGGCCAGGGCGCTCAATGCGGCGGCCAATTTGCCGGCCAGGGCGATCAGGACTTGGAACAGCCACTCGTGGTCGATCCAGGGATGGTCCGGGGCGGTGAAACTGTAGGTGTTGGCGTGGGGGATGGTTCCGGCCAGGATGTCCCGGCCCGCCCGCCAGTGCAGCCAGATGTCCAGGTCACCCAGGGAGTGACGGGCCAGCAGAAACGCCATGAGTACCGCCGGAACAGCCCAGATCCAGCGGCCCCAATCCGGAAACGGACCGGCGCCGGTCCCGGAAGCCGGCGTTTCATCCTGATTTTGCTTCCTTGGGGAGGTCGTCATGGACGGGAATGTATCACCCCCGAGTGATCGGTGCGAACATCAAAATTTTTTTTGACAAGCTGACCCGGATGACAGGAGGCAAATTGTCAAATTGTCAAAACCAGGAAGATGACAAAGCAGTAATGATTTCGTCCTCGTTTGGGGGTCGCTGTAACTGATGTAATCCTTGGTAGTTGGGAAGATGAGAAAACCTTCGCTGAATGCCCTTCCCTTGGTATGGGACTTGTAATAAGGAGGATGACGAACCCCACCGGTAACCGGATTTCTGGGGGAAGTGCAAAACCCCGGAAAGGAAGGTTGACATGGCCAAGGTTGGAAAGACTCCGGCAGCCCGCAAGGTGAGCAAGAGCGCCAAAAGCGTGAAGGGCACCCGTGCTGCCAAGACCGTCAAGAATACGCGCGCGTCCCGGACAAATGTCCCGGCCGCCCAGTTGATGAGCAACCTGGATCTGTATTTCCAGGAGGTCAAGACCTACTCCCTGCTGACCAGGGACGAGGAATGTGAACTGGCCCGCGGCATCCACAGCAACGACAGCGAGAGCCTGCACAAGTTGGTCAAGGCCAACCTGCGCTTCGTGGTGTCCATCGCCAAGGAATACGCCCACTACGGCGTGCCCCTGGAGGATCTGATCAACGAGGGCAACCTGGGCCTGTTGAAGGCCGCCCAGCGCTTCGACGAGACCCGCGGCTATAAGTTCATCTCCTACGCCGTGTGGTGGATCCGCCAGTCCATCCTGGCCTCCCTGGCCAACCACAGCAAGATCGTGCGCATGCCCCTGAACCGGGCCCGCGTCCTGAACCAGATCAAGAAGGCCAGCGGCGAACTGCAGCAGAAGCTGCGCCGCAAGCCCGAGCCCGAGGAGATCGCTGCCAAGCTGGGTTTGTCCGTCGAAGAGGTCAAGGACACCCTGCCCCTGATGCAGGACAACTTCTTCCTGGATGACTTCGTGGGCAACGACGAGGACAGCACCTACATGGACTTCCTGGAGGATACCTCCAGCGAGGGTCCCGACAGCAAGGTCATGGACGACGACCTGAACCGCAGCATTGAGCGTATGTTGGGCGATCTGAAGGAGCGCGAGGCCAAGGTCCTCAAGCTGTACTACGGCCTGGGCACCGACCGCGAGATGACCCTGGAGGAGATCGGCAAGATCATGGGTCTGACCCGTGAGCGGATCCGCCAGATCAAGGAGGAGGCCTTCGAGAAGATCCGCACCAGCAAGGCCTTCCGCTACATGCACGACTATGCGGAGGACAACCGCATCTGAACCGATATTTCAAAAGGGCGAGCGAGAGACGGCTCCGGTGGCAACCGGAGCCGTTTTATTGCCGGCCAGGAGTCGGCCCGTCGGCCGGGTCAGGGGGCGTCGGAGGCTTCGCGGGGTGTGACGGCGCCGGCAGTGGCCTCCCGCACGCCGTCGGTGAACGCCGCGCAACGGGAGTTGGGCACCCACACCCTCCAGGTCACCGCTTCGGTGTAGGTTTCTCCGCGGATCTCGCCGGCGGCCCGGCGCAACAGGTGTTCGAGGGTCTTGCGCAGGGGGTAGGGGAAGTCCAGGACATAGATTCGACCCTGGAGGACCACTCGGGTCTCCGCCAGCCGGACGGCGGTTTCGGCGGCCTCGCCATAGGCCCGGGAGAGGCCGCCGGTGCCCAGCTTGATGCCTCCGAAGTAGCGGATGACCACCACCACGGCATCGGTGACCTCAACCTTGCGCAGGGCGGCGAGGATGGGCTCGCCGGCAGTACCGGACGGTTCGCCCGC
>JALUJS010000363.1 GCA_027056825.1 Candidatus Krumholzibacteriia bacterium
CCTGGGCGTTGCCCTCGAGCAGGAGATTCTTCAGGGACCCGCCGGACACGGTGACCCGGAAGCCGTCGTGGGCCGAGTGCAGGCTGCCGCCGCCGTTCCAGTCCAGACCATCGACGGTGCCGAAGGTTGTCACAAGGTTGGCCGTGCTGGCGGTGCCGCCGTAGGCGAAGAAGACGTCGTTCAGGATGGCCCGGCTGCCCCCCTGCAGGTAGATGGCCGTCCAGTCGGCGGGGGCGGGGGCCACGGCGTTCCCGTTGCCGTCGGTGTCGCCGCCCACGGCGTCATCATGCAGGGAGGTGAACCAGTTGGGTCCCCCGGCCATGACCTCGAACCGGGACCCGCCATTGAAGGTCAGGGCGGTGATCATCTTCACCACCGCCCCGGGCTCGATGCGGAGGGTGTCGCCGCTGTTGACCACGAGATTATCCACGCAAACCGGGAAATCCAGGTTGTTGCCCCAGGTCCAGACGCCCCCCGGATCCGTGGCCCCGAGGGTGCCGCTCACGCGGATTCCGTTGTAGCCGTTGCCCGCTCCGGAAAGGCCCGCCGGCAGGTTACCGGGCCCGGCGGTCAGGTTCATGGCCCAGGCTCCGTTGTTGCTCGCGGTCAGGTTCGAGAGCTGGGGCGCCTGGGTCGGGCTGTTGAGCTCCAGGCCATCCTGGGCGTTGCCGTCGAGGGCCAGTCCGCTGAGCACCGCTTGCACCGCCGCCACCCGGATTCCGTCCATGGCCGAGTTCAGGCTGCCGCCGCCGTTCCAGGAGAGCAGGGACACGGTGCCGAAAGTGGTGACGAGGTTGGCCAGGCTGGAGCGGCCGCCGTAGGCCAGGTACAGGTTGCTCACGTTCCAGGTGCCGCCGCCCTGGAGATAGACCGCGGTCCAGTCGCCGGGGGCGGGAGCGCCACCGGAGCTGTCGGTGACGCCGCCGACGCTGGAGTCCTTGCGGGAGGTCATCCAGATGTCTCCGGGGCCTGAGGTCACCACCGCAGCCCCGTTATTGATGGTCAGGGAAGAAGAGATATTGTCGAACTTGCACACCGTGCTTCCCTGCAGGGACAGGGTGACGCCGCTGTTGAGGGTCACGATGTTCGGCACGATGGGCAAGTCCGGAGCGGAAGCCCAAGTCCAGGTCCCCGGTTGGTTGGCTCCCAGGTTGCCCGTGACATAGATGCCGTTGATGCCGTTGCCGTGTCCGGTGATGGTGCCGTCGAGGTTGCCCGGATTCTGGTTGATCCGCACGGCGTACCCGCCGTGGTTGTAGGAGTCGATACCGGTCAGGACGGGGGGCGTGACCGGGGACAGTTCCACGCCGTCCTGGGCGCAATTGTACACGGCCAGATTCGAGATGCTGGTGTTGGTGGGGGAGACCCGGATCCCGTCGTTGGCGGAAAAGGCGCAGGAACCGCCGTCCCAGGCCAGGGAGGCCGGGTTGCCGAACGTGGTGACGATATTGGCCGTCGAGGACCTGCCGCCGTAGGCGATGTGGGTGTCGTTGAGGGTCAGGGTGCCGCCGGACTGCAGATAGATCGCGGTCCAGTCGCCGGGTTGGGGGACCGTGGCGCCGCCGTTGCCGTTGGTGTCGCCCCCGACGGCGTCATCGGAAATGGAGGTGATCCAGGTGCCCGGGCCGGCTCCCGGTTCAGGTTCCACCAGCAGGGTCGCCCCGCTGTTGACGGTCAGGGAGGAATTGACCCCGTTGAACTTGAGGATCGAACCCGGGGTGATGGTCAGGTTGTACCCGCTGTTCAGGGTGATGACATCCGGTACGATGGGCAGCTCGGCGCCGGCCGTGGTCCAACGAAAGGTGGCGGGAGCCTGGTTGCCGCCGAGGGTGCCGGTGACATAGACGCCGTTGACGCCGTTGCCCGAACCGGTGATATGGCCGAGCAGGGAGCCGGGGTTGGCCCGGACGCGGACGGCGTAGCCGCCGTTGTTGGTGCAGGAAATGGTGCCGAAATCGATGAATCCATTGGGATAGAGATTCAGACCGTCGCCGCCGTTCTGGTCGAAGGTCAGGTTGTCGAAAAAGCCCGTGGCCAGGGACAGGCGGGCGCCGTCCGCGGCGCAATACCGGGCGCCGCCCCCGGCCCAGGACACATTGTTGGCGGTCCCGAAGGAAGTGAGGAGACCGGGTTGGGAGCCGGCGCCGGCGTACTCCACCCAGGTGGCGGACATCTGCACATCCGCACCGTCTTGCACATAGATGGAGCCCCAGTCCCCGGGGGCGGGAGCGGCCTGGATGCTGGTGAAGGTCACCGGGTTGAGCGTCACCCCGTTGGTGACGAGGGTGCCGTTAACGGTCATGGAGGCGTTGGCGGAGAACTGGAAGACCACACCCGCTTCCAGGGTGAGGGCCTGGCCAGCGTCCACGGTGACCGAGCCGGCGATGGTGTAGGGGTTGCCCGCGTCCGTGAGGATCCCGGAGATGCTGCCGGCCAGTGGTGTGCCCGCAAGGGCGGTCCCGGCGCAGAGCGTTCCGATCAGGATGAGGAAGCAGAACAGGAAACCGGGGCGATGTTGGGTCTGCAGGCTGGGCATGGGGGCCTCCCGGGTTCACCGGAATCTTCAGTCCCACGGCCGCCCCTACCATCCCCAGAAATCCGGCTGGCACATTTGGATGATCATGTGAATACCGCAAACAAGATAACATAAATCCTTTTTGAAGGTCAACCCTCCCGGTTGTGACCCCGCGGGGGTCATGCTATCTTTCCCGCCTCGATCGCTTCTTGCCCCTCCTGCCGCGAGGAATCGCCATGTCCGACTACAAGATCTCCGCATTGCTTTCCGGCCTGGCGCCGGTGGGTTCCGACGTCACCGTCAAGGGCTGGGTGCGCACCCGCCGCGATTCCAAGGCCGGCCTGAGCTTCATCGCCGTCCACGACGGGACCTGCTTCGACCCCATCCAGGTGGTCGCCCCGAACGACCTGCCCAACTACGAAGACGAGGTCCGTA
>JALUJS010000364.1 GCA_027056825.1 Candidatus Krumholzibacteriia bacterium
ATCCGGCTGCAGCGGGAGATGGGATACGACGACTGCATGGGGATGGCGGCGCAGATCGCCTTCTACACCATGCTGGGTCTGTTCCCCTTCATGATCTTCCTGTTGAGCCTGATCGGGAACCTGCCCTTGGGGGAGGCCCTGCAGCCCATGGTGCTGGAGGCGCTTCAGGAGCAGATGCCCCCGGACGCGGCCAACTTCGTCACCAACACCGTGGTCAACCTGCTGCCCGAGCGCAACCAGGGCCTGCTGAGCTTCGGCCTGCTGGCCTCGCTGTGGGGCGCGTCCATGGCCGTGGGCGTGCTCATCACCACCATCAACCGGGCCTATAACATCCACCAGCGGCGCAACATCGCCGTGCAGAAGGTGCTGTCGATCATCCTGGTGCTGGTGCTGTCGGGCCTGTGGTTGTCCTCCATGACCATCACCCTGGTGGGTCCCCACCTGACCCAGAAGATCTTCGAATTCCTGGGCATGGCCAGCGAGACCAACACCTTCTGGACCAGCATCCGCCTGCCCATGGCCTTCCTGCTGAACCTGCTGGCCCTGTCGATCCTCTACTACATCGCCCCGGAGGCGAAGCAGCGCTTCCACTGGATCCTGCCCGGCGCCATCACCGCGGCGGTCCTGTGGATGGGCGCGTCCCAGGGCTTCCGCTACTTCCTGGCCAACTTCGGCAACTACAACAAGACCTACGGGTCGCTGGCCGCGGTGGTTATTCTTATGGTGTGGCTATGGATCTCCGGCCTGATCTTCCTGCTGGGCGCGGAGATCAACGCCCTGATGAAGCGCATGGAGGAACTGGAGCCGCAGCACGTCTTCCGGCCCCTGCGCCGCACCGTCCGCCCGGACCGAAAGGATTGAGCATGCCTTTGAAGATGACCGCCACCTGGACCGGAGGGATGCGTTTCGTCCACAAGTCCGCTTCCGGCCACGCCGTGGTGACCGACGCTCCGGCCGAACACGGCGGCCTGGGGACCGCCGCCAGCCCCATGGAACTGCTGCTGCTGGGCCTGATCGGCTGCACCGGCGTGGACGTGGCCAGCATCCTCGAGCGCATGAAGCAGCCCCTGGAGGGGCTGGAGGTGTCGGCCGAGGCGGAGCGGGCGGAGGAACATCCCAAGGTCTACACGAAGATCCACATTATCTACACCCTCACCGGCGACCTGGACCCGAAAAAGGTGGAGCGGGCCATCAACCTGTCCGAGACCAAGTACTGCTCGGCCTCGGCCATGCTGGGAAAGACCGCGGAGATCACCAACGAGTACCGGATCCTGCGGTCTCCGGAGCGGGTCAAGTCCAGGGAAGCAAAGAGTTAGCCCGGCGTTGGTGAAAATCCCCGGACGCCGGAAGTTCGGTGCAACCTGTTGATTTTTATCCGGATTATCTGTACAATCATCCAACGCATCGGCATCATGGCCTCGCCTGTGCCTTGCTTTGTTCGCCCGGGGCCTGGTTTCGCAGCCATTCCTCGCTTCGCGATATTCCTGGAGGACCGGCGGTGTTGACCGGCGGCGGCGCACTTTCGCCCCCGCCTGATGGGATAGTACCATGCTTGCGAGACGATTGATCCTTGCGACCCTGCTGACGGTTTTGGCCCTGGCCTCTATCCCCACACCGGCCGCGGCCATCAAGATCGATCCCGAGCTGGAGTACATGCTGGCCACCAAGGCCCGTACCGAACGGGTCCCGGTCCTGTTGGTGTACGACAACCCCTACGGTGCGGACGACCTCATCCAGGATCTCGACAAGCTGGATCCGGACAAGCGCCGCAAGAAGATCCTCCAGTACCTCAAGCGCAAGAATCTCAAGACCCAGCAGAGCGCGGCCGACGTGCTGGGCGGCGGCTGGGACGGCCGGGTGGGAGACGTCCGCCAGTTGTACCTGGCCGGAGCCATCGCCTTTACCGGCACCGCGGAAGTGGTCGAGGCCCTCGCCAAGCTGCCCGACGAGGCCACGCTTTTCCACGACAAGCCGTTCGACCTGATCAAGGATACCGTCCTGGCCAGGAAGCGGACCGGCCCTGCCAAGGCCGCCCTGTCCGACACGGCCTGGAGCGTCAAGTACATCGGGGCCGACCGGGTGTGGCGCGAACTGGGTGTCACCGGACGGGGCGTCGTGGTCGGGCACATCGACACCGGCGTGTGGCTGACCCACCCCGACCTCGCCGCCCACCTGTGGACGAATCCGGGCGAGATCCCCGGCAACGGGCTGGACGACGACGGCAACGGCTACGTGGACGACGTGCACGGCTACGACTTCGGCGCCAACGACGGCGATCCCAACGACGACTCGCCCACCGGCGGCCACGGCACCCACACCGCGGGCACGGTGGTGGGCGACGGGACCATGGGCGTGCGCACCGGCGTGGCCCCGGGGGCGTCCCTCATGGCCTGCAAGGTGTGGCAGGCCGACGGCCAGGGCGGCTCCCTGGGCATGATCTGGGCGGCCGAGCAGTACTGCGTGGAAAACGGCGCCCGCATCATCACCATGTCCCTGGGCATTCCCGGCGACATCCCGGCCATCTTCATGCGCAACGACCGCATCAACTGCAACAACATCCGCGACGCGGGGGTGCTGCTGGTGAATTCCGCCGGCAACGAGCACGGCAAGGATGTCCCGCCCCTGGAAGTGGACCTGACCGCGCGCGTGCCGGCGCCCTGGAATCCCCTGCCCGTACCCCACAGCAGCACCGGCGGCGTGCTGAGCGTGGGAGCCTCCGGTTATCGGGGCGACGGGGCCTTCGCTCTGTCCAGCCGCGGCCCGGTGGACTGGGGCAACGTCGATCCCTGGCGGGACTGGTCCTTCGCCGACGGCCAGGGCCTGGTCAAGCCCGACATCGCCGCCCCGGGCACCTACGTCAACTCCACCGTCATTCCCGACGGCTACAGCGGCGATACCTGGAGCGGCACCTCCATGGCCTGCCCCCACGTGGCGGCGGTGGCGGCCCT
>JALUJS010000365.1 GCA_027056825.1 Candidatus Krumholzibacteriia bacterium
GTGTGAGCCTGCTTGAACAGGTCCAGGGCCTCGTGCAGCTGGGTGTCCGCCTCGATGGCCACCTTGTAGGCGGCCTGGGCGCCGTGGGCGCGGCGGGCGATCTCGCGGCGGATGCCCCGCTCGATGAAGTCGCGGTTGGCGTCCACCAGCGAGTCGCTCAGGGCCAGGTTGAAGGCTCCCAGGTACTCCTCGATGTTCTCGCGGCCGGCCAGGAACTTCTTGAAGCGGTCGAAGGTCTCATCGTCGATGACCGGGTTCTCCGGCACCGTGTCCATATCGGCCAGGTAGTCCACCGCGAAGGCGAACAACGCGCCGTCGCGCTCGACGGCCACCTCGAAGTCGGTCAGGAAGTCCTGGTCGATCTCGATGTCCGGGGTGATGCCCCCGCCGCCGTACACCACGCGCCCGCTGTCGGTGTAGTACTTCTCCTTCTCGAAGCGCGGCTTCTCCTTCTCGTGCGGCTTCTGCTCCAGCGCCGGGGCGGCGGCGGCCTGCTGGTCGTCCACCCGCGGATGGCGGGGCCGGGTCTTGTGGATCGAGCGCCCGCTGGGCGTGTAGTAGCGCGCGGTGGTCAGCTTCAGGGCCTCGTCCTCGTCCAGGCGGAACACCGTCTGCACCGAGCCCTTGCCGAAGCTGGTCTGGCCCACCACCAGGCCCGCGTCGTGGTCCTGGATGGCCGCCGAGACGATCTCGCTGGCCGAGGCCGACGAGCCGTTGATCAGCACCACCAGCGGCACGTCGTCGTACACGCGGCCGCGGGCCTCGCTGTACAGCTGCTGGTCCTGCGAGGAGATCCGTCCCTTGGTCGAGACGATGAGCTTGCCCTTGGGCAAAAACAGCTCGCTGACGCCCTTGGCCGCCTCGAGCAGGCCGCCGGGGTTGAAGCGCAGGTCCAGGATCAGGCCCTTCATGCCCTGGTCCGAGAGCATCTCCAGCTTCTCGCGCACCTCGCGCGGGGTGGTGCGGGCGAAGTTCTGGATCCGGATGTAGCCGATGTCGCCCATCATGAAGGCGTAGGGCACGCTCTCGAGCTTGATGATGTCGCGGGTGATGGTCAGCGGGATGGGATCCTCGCGGCCGGGCCGCTTGATGGTGATGTTCACCTTGGTGCCCGGCTTGCCGCGCAGCAGCTTGACGGCCTCGTTGTTGGTGAAGTCGTAGCTGCTCTCACCCTCGATCTCGATGATCTGGTCGCCGCCCTGGATGCCCATGTAGTAGGCTGGCGTTCCCTCGATGGGCGAGATCACCGTGGGATAGTGGTCGCGCGCCTGGATCGAGATGCCCAGGCCGCCGAACTCGCCCTCGGTGCTGGTCATCAGGTCGTCGTAGTTCACCGGGGGCAGGTAGTTGGAATGCTCGTCCAGCTCGTCCAGCATGCCCTCGATGGCGGCCACCATCACATCGTGGGGATCCAGCACGTCCACGTAGTTGTTGATGATCCGCTCGTACACGTCGCCCAGCATCTTCAGATCGTCGTAGAAGGCCCGGCGGCGCACCATGGGGTCGGTGAGCACCGGGTCGGCGGCCTGGGCCGAATCGGCCGCGGTGTCGGCAATCCTGGCGCGGGGACTGAGCGCCTGGGCGGCGGCCGGAGAAACCGCGGGGCCGACAGCGCCCACGGCGAAAAGCAGGATCATAGTCAGCAGAATCGTCCGCACAGAGGCAGAATCGCCCCGGCGCGCGCGCCGCACATTGCGTCCGTGTATCATGTTCGTTCCTTCGCTCATAACGAGAAAAGCGGGCGGCCCAACAGCTTACCGCCCCTGCCTGCGGGGAGTACGGCCCCGCGCCGAAATCGTTTCCTCACCCTTATAGGTATTTGAGCAAGCCATGTTCCAGCTTCTTCAGCTGGGCGATGGCCTGTTCGAGCATCTGCTCGGGACTGGCCGCCGCGTCGATGACGCGGAAGCGGCGGTCCCCGCACTCGGCCATGGCCCGGTAGCCCTCGTACACCCGCTCGTGGAACTCCAGGGCTTCGCGGTCCAGCCGGTCGTCGTCCCGGTCCCGGCCGGCCAGGCGAGCCTGGCCTTCGGCCGGCGGCAGCAGGCACAGGAAGGTCAGATCGGGCGTCACCCCGTCCAGGGCGAACGTGTTCAGCTCGCGCACCGTCTTCTCGCCCAGGCGCCGGCCATAGCCCTGGTAGGCCACCGAGGCGTCCGCGAAGCGGTCGCACAGCACGATCATGCCCGCCTCCAGCGCCGGCTTGACCTTCTCGCGCACGAGTTGGGCGCGGCTGGCCACCATCAGCAGCAGCTCGGTCTCCGGGAACATCCCCTGCGACTGGGGATCCAGCAGGATCGCCCGGATCCGTTCGCCGATCTCGGTGCCGCCGGGTTCGCGGATGAGCACGGGCTCCTCGCCCGCGGCCACCAGGCGCCGGGTGATGCCCTCGATGAGGGTGGTCTTGCCGCTGCCCTCGGGCCCCTCGAAGGTGATCAGCAGGCCGTCTGCGGTCGGGGTGTTCATGACCAGGGGTCCTCCGGCCCGGCCTCGGGTTCGCGCGGACCCGGCCCCGGCAGCTTGGCCGCCACGTGGACCAGGCGCTGCAGGGTCGTGGCCACGGTGGCGACGGCCAGGAAGGCCAGCACCGGCACGATGGTCCAGCGTCCCAGCAACAGCATGGCCACGATCAGGATCACCCGCTCGGTGCGCTGCAGCCAGCCCACGAAGCAGGTCTCGCCCACGCCCTCGGCCCGCGCCCGCACGTAGCTGGTGGTCAGGCTGCCGGTCAGGGTGATGACGATGAGCACCAGGGTGAAGGCCGACGGTTCCGGCTGCGTGGCCAGGTGCCAGGTCAGGCCCGCCAGCAGGAAGGCCTCGCCGAAGCGGTCGAAGCACGAATCCAGGAAGGCGCCGCGCTGGGACACGGTGCCCTGCAGCCGGGCCAGGTCGCCGTCGAGCATATCGAAGGCCGAGCCCAGCAGGAACACGATCCCCCCCCAGAAC
>JALUJS010000366.1:0-1282 GCA_027056825.1 Candidatus Krumholzibacteriia bacterium
TCCTTACCCACCCGGTTGCAAAGGGCGGTGGGCGAATGGCCCGAGGGATTGTACGAAGCCGAGATGCGCGTGGCGGCCTTCCAGAACGGCTACTACACCGCCCTTTGCAACCGGGTGGGTAAGGAGGCGCACCTGGAGTTCGCCGGGGAATCCTTCGTCTGCGCGCCGGACGGCCGCGTGCTGGCCCGGGCGGGCTCCGGGACGGACGAGACCCTGTTCTGCGACGTGGATCTTTCCGCCTGCGCGGACTCCCACGCCCGGCGGCTGTTCATGCGCGACCGGCGGCCGGAACTCTACCCTGACTGGCTGGGACGGTAGAGGTTAGCGGCGAGGGAGGCCCCTTGTCTCGCGATCATGGCGTCATGGAGGTCCCGAAGCCATGGACGGCGGAGGGACCGGAATGCCGAGGCGGCCCGCAACAGGAGGTTGCGGGCCGCCGTCCATGAGCGGGAGACAAGGGGCCTCCCTCGCCGCTAACCTCTACTGCCCCACCCGCCGGTCCAGCAGCCCCCGCACGATCAGGCCCAATCGCTCCATCTCCACCGGCTTCTGCACGAAGCGGCTGATGCCCAGGGAGGTCGCCTCCTCGCGGCTGACTTCGGCGCTGTAGCCCGTGCACAGGATGAAGGGCAGGCCCGGCCGCAGGGAAAGGATCTGGGCCGCCAGGTCCACCCCCGTCATACCCGGCATCGTCTGGTCCGAAATGACCAGGTCGAAGGCGTCGGGGTCGGCCCGGAACTGTTCCCAGGCGCTGAGGCTGTCGTCCAGGGCCGTAACCCGGTAGCCCCGCCCGGAAAAGAACTGGTCCGCCAGCCGGGCCAGGATGCTCTCGTCATCCACGAACAGGATATGCTCGCCCTGACCCGCGACGCGATCCAGGGTGGCCGCGCCCTCGGGTCCGGAACCGGCCTCCTCGTTCTCCGGCAGGTAGATCCGGAAGCAGGTGCCCTTGCCCTGTTCGCTTTCCACCCGGATGAACCCGCGGTGGGCCTGGACGATGCCGTGCACCACCGCCAGACCCAGCCCCGAGCCCTTGCCCGGATCCTTGGTGGTGAAGTAGGGCTCGAAGATCTTGTCCTGGAGTTCGGGCGGCATGCCCGGACCGTTGTCCGACACCCCGAGCACCAGGTAGGGTCCGGGTGACGGGCCGTCGGCCGGCAGGTCGGCCTCCGGCTGGATCTCCTCCCGTTCGAGAGTCAGGGTCATGGTGCCGCCCCGTTCCTCGAGGGCCTGGAAAGCGTTGGTGCAGAGGTTCATCACCACCTGGTGGATCTGACCGGGA
>JALUJS010000366.1:1292-2939 GCA_027056825.1 Candidatus Krumholzibacteriia bacterium
ACCGTACCGTCGGCCTCCAGCCTTTCGTCCACCGTGATGGTGGCCGGCAGGGTGGAGCGCAGCAGATCCAGCACCTCCCTGACCAGGGGGCGCAGGGCGAGGGTCTGCCACTCGTGTTCGGTGCGCCGGCCGAAGACCAGGATCTGCCGCACCAGGGCGCGGGCCCGCTCGGCCCCGATGATGACCTCGTCCAGGTATTCGGCGACGGGGCTGTTCTCCGGCACCTCCAGCTGGGCCAGCTCGGTGTAGCCGAAGATGGCGGCCAGGATGTTGTTGAAGTCGTGGGCGATGCCCGCGGCAAGGGTGCCCACCGCCTCGAGGCGCTGGGCCTGCCGCAGGCTTTGCTCGAGGGCCTCCACCTGGGTGATGTCCCGCTGCACCAGCACGTAGGCCACGACCTCGCCGCCGTCCGAGACGATGGGGGACAGGGAGGCGTCCACCTCCAATTGGCCCCCATACTTTTTCACCGGACGGGTCCTGCCGCGCCAAGGCTCTAGGCCGCGTTCGGCGAACCAGTGCGGCGTGTAGAGATCATCGTCCAGGTCCGGCGGGCACAGGAAACGGATGCTGCGGCCCAGGGCGTCATCGGACGCAAACCCGGTCACGGAGCAGAAGGCGGGATTGACGTACTCCACCCGGCCCTCCGGATCGGTGATCACCACCATGTCCGCGGTCTGTTCCACGGCCTGCCCCAGCCGGGCCAGTCTCTCGAGAGCCTGCCGGTACTCGGTGACGTCCCGCCCCTCCGGAACCAGCCACCTGACCTCGCCGTTGTCGTTCCGGATACCCTTGATGGTGAACTCCACCAGGCGCATGGAGCCGTCCCGCGCCGGGTGCGTGGCCTCGGAACGGAAGACCTCCCCGCTCCGGGCCACCTCGATGCCCCGCTTGACTTCCTCCTGGGCCTTGACCGAATGGGACCACCACGGGGCCTCCCAGAAGGGCTTACCCACAACCTCGTCCTTGGCCGCCCCGATGAAGTCGAGCGCGGTCCGGTTCACGTCCAGCAGCGTGCCGTCAGGATCCAGCAGGCCGATGAACTGGAAGGACTGGTCGAAGATGGCGCGCGCCTTGGCCTCGCTCTCCCGCAGTTCCCGCGTGCGGGCCTGGAATTTACGCTGCAGGGCCCTGTTCCACAGGAACAGCACCAGGGACAGGCCCAGGACCGCACCCGCGGCCCACAGCAACCAGACCGGAACTTTCGTCTCGGTCGCGGTGCTCACCGCCAGCCACTTCTGCATGCTCCGGTAATAGCTCGAGTCGGGATCCTTCTTCCAGGACGCAAGGTGGCGATCGATGGCCGCAAGCAGCTCCCCGTCGGACGACACCGGGGCGGCGAAGTGGGACTCCACGGGGCTGAAGATGATCGAGGTGGCGACCAGGCCGTACTCATGATCGTGGGCCACCCCGTAGATGTTGGGAGCCACGCCGGCGTCGGCCTCGCCGCTCTGGACCATGCGGAAGATATCCGCGTGGGTGGGAACCTCGATGTACCGGCAGGTCACGCCGAAGGCTTCCGCGGTGCGCCGGAAGTTCCGGCCGTTGATGTCGCCCTTGGCCAGGGCCACGCGCTTGTCCTGCAGGTCGAGGATGGTGGCCAGGTCCAGGCGCGGATGGACGAAAACCTGCCCCCACACCATCAGCACC
>JALUJS010000367.1 GCA_027056825.1 Candidatus Krumholzibacteriia bacterium
CTGGATAGGCGGTTGACGGTGCGGGATGTGCTTAGTCAGCGGCTGTTCCGCAGCCTGATCGAGCTACCGCCCCGGTGGAGCGAGTACTACGACCGGGCGGTGGAGACGCCGGTGTTGGGCAAGAACCTGAAGCACGAGTTGAAGATGGCGTACTGAGGCGGGAAGGACAGAAAGCGGGCCGGGAGTGAACCCGGCCCGCCAAGGGAAAAACACAATTTCGAGGGCACAACAAAACTTTTAACCACCGGGTGCGGCCTGGGGAACGGAAACCCCCTTGACGCGCCCGGGCAGGGTGGGAATATTGGCAGTCCTGAATCCGGAGGCTCCACTTCGTTCCCAGGAAAGGAAACGACCATGTCCCGTCATATCGACGTGCTCCTGCTGCTGGCCCTACCGGCGAGCGGCAAATCCGAAGTCCGCCGCTACCTTGCCAGCCTCTCTCCCGAGGAGTGCCACGAGCAGTTCGGCATCGGCCATACCGTCCAGCTGGACGACTTCCCCTACGTGCACATCATGCGCCGCATCAGTGACGAGCTGACCGCCCGCGGCCGGGAGGGCCTGTTCTTCATCTCCCCCGCCCTGCCCTTCCGCGATCCCATCGACTGGCTGACCCTGATCGAGCTGGTCAACGAGGATTACGCGGACCTGGTGGCCGGCCGCAAGCCCGAGCCGCCCGCCGCCGCGCCGTGGCTCTTCGAGCGCATCGACGCGGCCCGGGTCCGCGCCGGCGGTGCGCGCGCCCTGGCGACCACGCCTGCGGACCTGCGCGAGGCGATCGCCGTCGCCCTGGAACCGGACGCCGCCGACCTGCTGGCCGCCAAGGTGGCCGAGGTGCCCGATTCCCTGGAAGGCAAGACGGTGGTCATCGAGTTCGCCCGCGGCGGGGCCGCCGGCTCCCCCATGCCCTTGCCGCGTCCCTTCGGCTACCGCCACAGCCTGCCCCAGCTGGCGCCCGAGATCCTGGAGAAGGCCAGCATCCTCTACATCTGGGTCACGCCCGAGGAATCGCGGCGCAAGAACGAGGCCCGTACCGATCCCGACGATCCCGGCAGCATCCTGCACCACGGGGTGCCCCTGGCGGTGATGTACGGGGACTACGGCTGCGATGACATGCAGTGGTTGCTGGACCAGTCGGACGAACCGGACACCGTGCGCGTGGAGAGGGACGGACGCGTCTACCACCTGCCGCTGGGCCGGTTCGACAACCGCGTCGACCGGACCACCTTCATCCGCGAGGATCCGGCCAACTGGTCGCCCGCAGACGTCGCCGCCCTGCAGGCGGGCCTGAAGGAGGCCTTCGATCCCCTGGTCCAGGACCGCTAGTCCGGGCCCACCGCGGGAGTTCCTTCCCCATGGTCCGGTCCTCATGGACGAAGGCCCCTGACCTCGTGCCAGGGGCCTTCTCGGCATTCCGGGGCTTCCGCCGAACTACCCGAACCAGCGGATGCGGATCCACCAGAGGCTGAAACCCGCCAGGAACACCATGCCCGCCGTGCAGTAGGCGTGCATGCGCCGGGAAAGGCGCAGGCCCTCCGGCACCGTGGGCAGGGTCATCACCTTCCAGTTCAGCGCCGCCACCAGGGGCGCGGCCAGGAAGGCGGTGACGGTCACGATGTCCACCAGCGTCTTCATGGCGCCCAGGAACCAGCTGATGATCAGCACGGCCAGGACCGTCTGCACCGCCAGGAACACCGGATAGAGCCGGCGGCGCAGGGCGTCCGGAGATCCGGTCAGCAGCATGATGCCGCTGCCCAGGGTGCGGGCGTAGCCGTCCATGACCGTCAGGGTGGTGGAGAACATGGTGATGAAGGCCACCAGGGCGATGACCGGGAAGGTCCAGGCGCCCAGGGTCTCGGTGTACATGTGGATCAGCTGCTGGCTGAAGACCAGCCCCGAGGGCGAGAACTCCACCCCCGTCCCGTGCATGACCAGGGCGCCGAAGCACACGAAGGCCACCGCCAGCACCACGGTGGCGCCGTAACCCAGGTTGAAGTCCAGCAGGGCTCCTGCCCGCCGGGGCACCGACGGATCGTCCCTGTGCTTCTCCAGGATCCACAACGAGGACCAGACGCTGATATCCAGGGGCGCCGGCATCCAGCCCATGAGGGCCAGCAGGAAGGTCATGCCGGCGGCGGACCAGATGTCCGGATCCCGCCACCGGGGATCCCCCGCCGGGCCGTGCCGGAAGGCCGTCACCACCGCCACCAGCGTCAACACCCCCAGGACCAGCACCATGATCTTCATGCCCTTGTCCAGCAGGCCGTAGCGCCCACCCAACAGGATGGCGGTGATCAACACCAGCAGTCCCAGGCTCAACCAGGTCAGCGACACGTCCACTCCCAGCAGGGCGCCGGCAAGCCCCGCGGTGACGATGGTCACCGCCGCGGTGGTGATGAAGGCGCTGACCACGACCACCACCATGAACAGGGCCAGGGCCCAGGTTCCGATACGGCGGTAGCCGTCCAGCATGCTCTCCCCCGCGGCGACGGTGTAGCGGTGGGCGAACTGGAAGAAGGGGTACTTGAAGAACAGCACCAGGATGACCGCCCACAGCAGGGTGAACCCGTAGCCGGCTCCCGCCCGCGTGGACTGGACGAGGTGGGAGACCCCGATGGCCGCGCCCGCGAACAGGATCCCCGGACCCACCGCCCGCAGCTTCTCCTTCAGGGTATGGGTTCCGGTCGTGCTCTCAGGCGTCATCGTCGTCTCCTTCCACGGACCAGGAAAGGCCGCGGACCAGGATGTCCCTGACCTCCCCCTCCAGCGGCACGGCCTTGCCGGCGGCCAGGTCGATCACCGCGAAGGTGATCCGGGCCGAGGCCACCGTGTCCCCGCCGTCGGCGCGCACCACCTCCTGCTCGATGACCCCGCGGCGCGGCCCCAGCTCGCCGGTGCGCGAGCGGATCTCCAGCACCGTGTCCAGCCCGGCCG
>JALUJS010000368.1 GCA_027056825.1 Candidatus Krumholzibacteriia bacterium
TTTCGATGGGGACCCCCAGTGCCTGGTGTACAACATCACCGATCTGAAGGGCGGGCTTCCCACCTTCGTCCTAGCGTGGGAGGACCTGGATTACGGCGGACCCATCACCCCGAGCTACAGCTGGGATTCCACCGATAACGACTTCCAGGATCTGGTGGTCGAGATCAGCGCCATCTCGCCGGTGCCGGTGGAGTCGGCGAGTTGGGGCAAGGTGAAGGCCCTTTTCAAGTAGCTTTCGGCGGCAAGGAAAAGGCCGGAATCCGCCCTGCGGGTTCCGGCCTTGCTTATCCCGGGTTATTGAATCGTTTGCGGGATCGCGTAGCGATTCAATAACCCGGGTCAATCCCCCTGGCCCGGTTATTCCAGCGGACCCACTTCCTTCTCGACCTCCTCCAGCACCTCGCACGAGCGCACCAGCTCCATCATCGTGGTGTGGTCGTTGTGCAGGGGGCGGTCCACATCCAGGAACTCCACGTGACGGCGGACGACCTCGTGGGCCCTGGTGACGCCGCGGCCCTTGGTGAATTCACGGAAATCCAGGGCCTGGGCGGCGGCCATCATCTCGATGCCCAGGACGCCGCAGGCGTTCTCCACGATCTGCCTGTTCTTGATGGCCGTGTTCATGCCCATGGACACGAAGTCCTCCTGGTCCGCCGCCGCCGGGATCGACTGCACCGCCGCGGGCGCCGAGAGGATGCGCTGCTCGACGATGAGCGAATCGGCGGTGTACTGGCTGAGCATCATGCCGCTGAACATCCCCGCCCCCTTGGTCAGGAAGGCGGGCAGGCCCACGCTCAGGGCGGGGTTCAGCAGGCGGTTCAGGCGGCGCTCGCTCAGGACGCAGACCATGGTCATGGCCGCCCCGGCCCCGTCCATGGGCAGCGAGACGGGCGAGCCCTGGAAGTTGGCGCCGGTCAGGGTGAGATCCTCCTCGGGCAGGAAGATGGGGTTATCCCCAACGCCGTTCAGTTCGGTCTCGACCTGGCTGCGGGCCCAGCGCACCGCGTCGTGGGCCGCGCCGATGACCTGCGGGCTGGAACGCATGGAGTAGGCGTCCTGCACCTTGGTGGTCATCTTGCCGGTGACCAGGTCGCTGCCCTCGATGCACTTGCGGATGGACGCGGCGCTGCGGATGGCGCCCTGGAACCCGCGCAAGTCGTGGATCTGCGAGGTGTAGGGGGTCATGTTGGCCAGCAGGGCCTCCAGGGACATGGCGCAGGTGATCTCGGCCTGCTTCAGCAGCCGGTTCATGTCGAACAGGTGGATGGCGCTCATGGCCGTCAGCAGGTTCGAACCGTTGATCACCGCCAGGCCGTCGCGGGCCTCCAGGCCGGGCACCGCGATGCCGGCGCGGTCGAAGGCCTCGCGGCCGGGCAGTAGCTCGCCCTTGTAGAAGGCCCGGCCCTCGCCCATCAGAAGCTGGGCGATCTGGCTCATGGGGGCCAGGTCGCCGCACGCGCCCACCGAGCCCTTCTGGCAGACGAACGGGGTGACGCCCTTGTTCAGCATCTCCACCAGCGTGAGGGTGATCTCAGGCCGGCAACCGGAGTTGCCGTGGGCGTGCACGTTGATGCGTCCGCACATGGCCCCGCGCACGTACTCTATGGGCGCGGCGTCGCCGATGCCCGCCGAATGGTTGTAGATCAGGTACTTCTGGAACTCGCGGGTCTGGTCGTCGTCGAGGATCACGTTGCACAGCTCGCCGATGCCGGTGTTCACGCCGTACATGATCTCGTGCGCGGTGATCTTGCGTTCGAGCATGGCGCGGCAGGTCCTGATGCGCTCCAGCGCCTCGGGCGCCAGCTCTACCTGCTCGCCCCCGCGGGCGACGGCTACGAGTTTCTCGATGGTCAGTCCGGATCCGTTCAGTACGACGGTCATGGGAGATGCCCCCTACAAAGGCCATGGGTTTCCGGCTGCGCCGGGTTCGGGTCAACGGTAAATGGTCCGGACAACGAGTTCAAGGGTACCGGGGCAACTCCCGGGTTGGTGGAGCGTGTTTTGTGTACTAGAATCGGTTATAAAGCGCGAAGCTATCCCGAGGGAGTAATTCGGTATGACCAGTCCCCAGTACTTCAAACCCCGCTCGGTGGACGAGGCGTCCGCCCTGCTGGCCGACCATCCGGGCGCCGTGATCATCGGCGGCGGGGCCTACCTGCGGCTCTCCTCGCGCAAGGTCGCGGTGGCCGTCGATCTGTTCGACGTGGGCCTGGACTTCATCCGCGTCGCGGATGGCGGCCTGGAACTGGGCGCCATGGCGACCTTCCGCATGCTGGAGACCGATCCGGCGGTGCGCGGGTACGCGGACGGCCTGCTCTCCCGCTCGGTGGAGCGCATCGTGGGGGTGCAGATGCGCAACATCACCACCGTGGGCGGGACCCTGTTCGGCCGTTACGGTTTCTCCAACCTCATCACCGCCCTGCTGGCCGTCGACGCCGAGGTCGAGCTGCACAAGGCGGGCCGGATGCCTCTGCCGGAGTTCCTGGCCGCAAAGCCGGATCACGCGGACATCCTGACCAAAGTCGTGTTGCCGAACGCCGGCTGGCGCGCCGCGTGGCAGGACCTGACGCGCACCGTGAACGACTACGCCGTGCTCAACGTGGCGGTGGCGGTGCGTGACGGTGAAGCCCGCGTGGTGGTGGGCGCGCGGCCGGGCCGGGGTATGCGCAGCGGCGCGGCCGAAGCGGAACTGGCCGGAGGCGGCGCCGACGCCGCACGGAAAGCGGGAGACGCCGCGGCCGCGGAACTGGAATTCGGCGACGACGTGCGCGGATCGGCGGAGTACCGGCGCGAGCTGTGCCGGACCCTGGTGACCCGGGCGGCGCAGGAGGTGCTGGCGTGACGATCACCTTCGAACTCAACGGCAAGACCACGACCTGGGAGATCGACCCGGTCGAGACCCTGCTGCACGCCCTGCGGCGGCACGGGCT
>JALUJS010000369.1 GCA_027056825.1 Candidatus Krumholzibacteriia bacterium
GATCCGGGCCGCGTGGTCGGGCGACGCTCCGGTCCTGTTCATGGTGCAGGCGGTGGTGTTCGGCGCGGCGTTCCTCGCCGGAACGGTGCTGCCGCTACTGGTGGAGAAGGGCAGGGGTGATGTCGTCCTCGAACGCCTGCTGGCCTACCCTATCGCCCCCCGGCGTCTGTTCTGGATGTCCCAGGCGGCCCTGGCCCTGTCGGCGGACCATCTGTTCTACCTGCCGGCCCTGGCCGCGGTGGCCGCCTCGGTGCTCGCGGGCGGCGGTCCGGTATGGGCGGGCCTGGTGTCCACCGGGGCGATGTGGCTGGTGATCCTGGCCTGGGGCCAGGCCGTGCAGTTCGGGGTCGAAGTCCTGATGCGGGGGCGCCGCAGCCGGGAGGCGCTGGCGGTGGTCGTGTTGCTGCTGATCCTGCTCATGGGGATGGGGCCCGGCGTGGTGGAGACCTACCTGACCGCGCATCCGGCGGGTCCGGGTTCGTGGCTGCGGCAGATCCTGGGCGCGGCGCTGGCGGTGGGCAGGACACTGGCCCCGTGGCAGGCCGCGGCCTCCCTCTATGCGGCCCGGGCAGGAGCCCTGGGGGCCTGGGGATGGCACCTGGCCGGAGCGCTGGCTTGGTGCGTCGCGGGCCTGCTGGTATCCGGGGCCCTGTACACGCGCTTCTATCTGGGTGACAGGGGGCGCGTGGGGTCCTCCGTCCCCGTTGGCGGGATTTCGATCCGGCGCGGGAGCCGGCGCGGTCCCCTGGAGTGGTTCCTGCCGACGGGGTTTCTGCCGCCGGAGGTGGTCGCCAATGCGACCAGGGAATTGCGTATTCTCCTGCGTAGCCTGTCCGGTCGTCTGCTGTTGGTGCTGACCCCGTTGCTCATGGGATTCATCGTCTGGTCCGTGTGGCGGGACATCACCGGGGAGTTCCTGGGCCTGCAACCCGACCAGCTGCGCTATTTCGGCCTGTTCGCCTACATCTCGTTGACAGCCAACAGCTTCAGCATCAACAACCTGGCCTTCGAGGGCGCCGGGGTCCAGTTGCACTACCTGCTGCCGGGAAGGTTGCGGTGGGTGGTGCTGGGGAAGAATCTCGGCCTGTGGCTGTACCAGGCGCTGGTGCTGGCGGTATGCCTCGGCGCCATGGGGGTCACCGGCTTCCGCCCGGATGCCGTGACCCTCGCCGCCGGAGTGATGGTTTTTTGCGTCCTGGTGGTCGCGCGGACCCTGGTGGGCAATTTCCTGTCCTGCCTGTTCCCGCGGGCGCGGACCATGTCCACGCATCGGGAGCGGCAGTCGACCGTGGCCAACCTGCTTTCCCTGCTGGCGTTCCTCCTGTTCGTGCCGGTGGTGTGGGCGACCGCGGCCCTGCCCGCGTTGCTGGGGGCGCCCGGGTGGCGGTTGTGGGGGCTGGCGCTGCTGCTGGCCGTGACGCTGGCGGTCCACCTTATGACCCTGCGACCGGTGGCGACCCTGCTGGAAAAGAGGAAGGAAAAGATCCAGGCGGCCCTGGTGCGACAGAACCGGTGACCGTCAGCGGGAACGCCGCTTGCGGGGACCGGCGCCTGGACGCTTCCGCAAGGAGGGCCGGCGACCGGGGAGGGAGCGTGGGCCGGGTCCCGCAGGCACCAGGCACTCCGGTCCCGATCCGATGAGATCCCGGCGGCCCATGCGCACCAGGGCCTCGCGGAGCAGGGGCCGGTTCTTCCTGTCGTGCCAGCGCAGGAAGGCCTTGTGCAAGCGGCGTTGCCGGCCCTTGCGCACGGTTTCCACCAGGTCGCCGGGCCGCGCGCGGCGCGTCACCTTGCGCAGGGGGTCGCGGCCGCTGTGGTACATGGCGGTGGCGGTGGCCAGGGGGGTGGGCAGGAAGGTCTGCACCTGGTCCACCTTGAAGCCGTTCTGCTTGAGCCACAGGGCCAGGTTCAGCATGTCCTGGTCCGTGGTGCCGGGGTGGGCGGCGATGAAGTAGGGGATCAGGTACTGCTTCTTGCCCGCCTGCCTGCTGAACTTCTCGAACATCCGCTTGAACTTCTCGTAGCTGCCGATGCCGGGTTTCATCATGCGGCGCAAGGGGCCGTCCTCGGTGTGTTCGGGCGCGATCTTCAGGTAACCGCCCACATGATGGGTCACCAGTTCCTTCACGTACTCGGGCGAGGTCACCGCCAGGTCGTAGCGCAGGCCCGAGGCGATGAGCACCTTCTTGACCCCCGGCACGGCGCGGGCCCGCCGGTAGAGCCGAATCAGGGGATTGTGGTCGGTCTTCAGGTTGGGACAGATCCCCGGATACACGCATGACGGCAGGCGGCAGGCGGCCTCGATCTCCGGGCTCCTGCAGTGCAGGCGCCACATGTTGGCCGTGGGGCCGCCCAGGTCGCTGATGGTGCCGGTGAAATCCGGGTTCTTGTCCCGGATGGCCTCGATTTCCCGGATGATGGAGTCTTCGCTGCGGCTCTGGATGATGCGCCCCTCGTGCTCGGTGATGGAACAGAAGGTGCAGCCCCCGAAGCACCCCCGCATGATGTTCACCGAGTTCTTGATCATGTCATACGCCGGGATGCGCGCGTCGCCGTAGCTGGCGTGGGGCAGCCGGGAATAGGGCAGATCGAACACCGCGTCGATTTCCGGTGTCGTCAGCGGCACCGGCGGCGGGTTGACCCACAGGTCGCGGTCGCCGTGGCGCTGGATGAGGGCGCGTGCGTTGCCGGGATTGGTCTCGGCGTGCATGACGCGGGAGGCGTGGGCGTAGAGGACCGGATCGTCCCTGACCTGCCCGTACGACGGCAGGCGCACAACGCTGTGGTCACGGTCCTTCAGCAGGGGGCGCAGGTCGGCCAGGGGCGCGGGTCCCGATCCGGGGCCCGCGGAATCCTGCCGGGTGTCGCAATCCGGCTCCTCGGCGTAGGGGTCCGGATGGGGGATCAGGGCGCCGGGCGTATCGAGG
>JALUJS010000370.1 GCA_027056825.1 Candidatus Krumholzibacteriia bacterium
GGCCTTGGCCTGAGCCTGGCCGCGCGCATGGTGGCCGACATGGGCGGCAGACTGGAACTGGCCGACGGGCCGGGCCTCGACGGCAGGGGAGCGCGCTTCGTGGTGCGCCTGCCGCTGCACCGCGACGGCGGCGATGGCCATGGCAAGGGAAAGGAAAACCAAGATGCTGGGACAGCGCCTGATCCTGGTCGTTGACGACGAGCAGACGCAGAGACAGACCGTGGCGGAAGTGCTGCGGGACCTGGGGCATGAGGTTCGCGAGGCCGACTCGGGCCGCGCCGCCCTGGACATCGTACGGGACCAGGCGGTGGACCTGGTGGTCACCGACATGCGCATGCCGGGCATGTCGGGCCTGGAACTGCTTCAGGAGTGCCGCCGCCTGCGGCCGGACGTGGCCGTGGTCCTGGTGACGGCCTTCGGCTCCATCGAGACGGCGGTGGAGGCCATGAAGACCGGCGCCGCGGATTTCCTGACCAAGCCGGTGGATCTCGACCAGTTGGAGCTGGTGGTGAACCGCGTGCTGGAGATGCGGCGGCTGGTGCGTGAGAACCGCCTGCTGAGGCAGAAGCTGGAGGAGACGCGGGAGGGCCTGCGTCTGATCGGGGCCTCCCCGGCCATGGCCGAGGTCATGGACCGGGCCGCCCGGGCCGCCGAGACCGACGCCACCGTCCTGATCACCGGCGAGAGCGGCACGGGCAAGGAGCTGCTGGCCCGCTCGGTGCACGAACTGAGCCCCCGGGCCATGGAGAAGTTCGTGGCCGTCAACTGCGCGGCCCTGCCCGAGAACCTGCTGGAAAGCGAGCTGTTCGGCCACGTGAAGGGAGCCTTCACGGGCGCGGACCGGGACCGTCCCGGCCGGGTGGCCAAGGCCGAGGGGGGCACGCTCTTCCTGGACGAGATCGGGGATATCAGCCCGGTAGTGCAAGTCAAGCTCCTGCGATTCCTGCAGGAGCGGGAGTACTCCCCCGTGGGTGCGGATACGGCTCTCAAGGCCGACGTGCGGGTGGTGGCGGCCACCCATCGCGACCTGCAAAAGATGGTGGACAAGGGTGATTTCCGCGAGGATCTCTTCTACCGCCTGCGCGTGGTCAATCTGCACCTGCCCCCGTTGCGCGAACGCAGGGAGGACATTCCCGAGCTGGCCGAACACTTCCTGCGGCGCTACGCCGAACGCTACCAGCGGCCCGTGCGGCGCTTCAGCGCCGAGGCCATGGCCTGTCTCATGGCCCAGGAGTACCGGGGCAACATCCGCGAGTTGGAGAACCTCATCGAGCAGGCCGTGGTCATGGCCCGGGACGTTGTGATCCGCGCCGGGGATCTGCCCTGCAACCGGGACGAGGCCCCGGGCGCGAAGCCGCCGGCCGGGATCGAGGATGTCCGCGGGGATTTGCCTGGGATGCTCGAGGCCCTGGAGCGGCGCATCGTCATGGACACCCTCGCGGCCTTCGACGGCAACAAGAGCAGCGCCGCGCGCCACCTGGGCCTGACCGAGAGCGGTCTTCGCTACAAGCTCAACAAGTGGAAGGAAGAGGCCGGCGGAGAAGCCTGAGTTCCGCAGGATTCTGCGAAACCGGCGCCTGAATCCGCGATTTTCTGCGGCTCCGGCCCGGCGCCGCCAACCATCCCCTTCGGTTCATCCCATTGCCGGACAACACGATGCAGTCGCATTGCCTGCGGACGCCGGGCTTGGCATCCCGGGTGCAAGGGAGCGGGCAAGGGAAACATCACCCGAACAATGGAAACGAACCAAGGAGTGGAACCATGAAGATCGACCTGAAACTTGCGCTGCTGATGGCTGTCCTGATGAGCGCCGCGGCGGTCCAGGCCCAGACGGCCCCGGCCGGTGACACCGGACACGGCGTATGCGGATTCGTGGACGAGAACGGTGACGGTTTCAACGACCTGGCCCCTGACGCCGACGGCGACGGGATCCCCAACGGGTTGGACCCGGACTATGTCAAGCCCGCCGACGGTACGGGCATGCAGCACCAGTACGGGCGCAGCACCGATGGCGAAGCGGTCAAGAGCGCGGGCAACGCCAACGGCCTGGCCCATTACTTCCAGTTCTGGAACCGTCTCATGGACAAGATCATGATGAAAGGTGACGGACAGGGCTCCGGCGGCTTCGGCCCCGGTGACGGCTCCGGCCTGGGCACTGGCCCCGGCGACGGTACAGGGTTCGGCCCCGGTGACGGGTCGGGCGACTGCACGGCCGTGGACAGTAGGGGTGCGCGACGGGGCGGCAATCGCTGAACCGCTCCGGCATCCGGCTGCTGAGGGAGCGGGTTCGCCCGCTCCCTGTCTTTCTCGCAGGGATCTGCGAAACCGCCGCTGAAGCATTCGCAGAAATTTGCGGATTTCCAGGTTGAAGGTAATGGCGTGGGTAACTTAACTGATGTAAACATAGCTATTTACCTGATTCGAAAAACACGCTTGGATTTGGTCCGATCCTTGCCTTCGATGATATGAACGGCCGCCGGGATTCAGGCCGGCCGACAGGGGAGGAGAACGTCATGCGCCGCACAATCACCATGATCTGCATCCTGGTCCTGGCGCTTGCTGCGGGGGCCCCGGTTGGCGATCGGGCCTTCGCCGGGGAGCCGGATTCGGCCGCGGTGAAGCAAGCCCAGCAGAAGGATGCCAGGCAAGTTCGCATGTGCACGTTCATCGACGAGGACGGGGACGGTTTCAACGACCTTGCCCCGGATCGTGACGGGGACGGGATCCCCGACCGTTTCGACCCGGACACCCGGAAACAGGGCAAATCCGGCAAGGGCCGGAAGACCGTCGACAGCTGGTTCCGCTTCGCGCGGCTCTTCCAGCTCCTGGTCGCATCGCAGCAACAGCAGGGGACCCTGGGTTCCGGTGACGGGATGGGTCCCTCGGGTCTGGGGGACGGTCCTGGTCCCCGCACGGGATTCGGCTCTGGCGCCGGTGGCACCGTGGGTGATGACGCCGATTTGGGTGGACGGTCCCAACGGCGTGGCGGTCACCGGTAGCCATGGACCGGGGTGGGGCCTCGGCCCCGCCCCGGTTACCTGAATTCAGGCAAGCCCCGGGAATAAATAATGACCCCAGAGGAAGCGGAGGGGACAGGGATGACAGCGGGCAGGTGTGCGGGTCTTGTGATCCTCGGGACGGTCCTGGCGGCGTTTGCCGCCGGCGCCGCCGAGATCGGCGGGGCCTTCACGGTGGGCGCGGGGTACCTGGACAATCCCCTGGGCATTGCCGGGGAGTCCTCCGCGGCCTACGCCTCCCAGCGCCTGCGCCTGAACACCATCGGACACCACGGACGGGATGACTTCCGCCTGGGTTACGAACTGGAAGCCAGCCAGTTCGGCAACGACACCGAACTGGGCTCGTTGCGCCACGCCCTGGGCTGGGAATGGTGGCGGCGCGACGACGACTCGCCCGGTTCCTTTGGTCTGGGCATCCAGGGCGCCGTGCGCAGGTACCGGGAGGCCTATTCCTACTACGACTACGGCGAAGGCAACTTCTACACGGTCTGGCGAACCTTCCCGGCTTCCAGCCTCCTGCTGAAGGCCGTCGGAACCTTCCGCCTCCGCAGCTACGACGATCTGCCCGAGGAAAGCTACCTGGAACCCCGGCTGGATGTGCAGCTCAAGAGGTTCTTCGCCTCGCGCACAACCGTGGGCCTGGAGACTTCCCTGGGCCTGAAACACTTCTACGACTCGGCCGCGTCGCGGGTTTGGGAGACCCCTCATCTCCCCTCCACCTCCCAGCTGGCGGCGCGGCTGAACCTTTCCCAGGGCGTATCGGACCGGGTGGGCATGCGGGCCTGGGTGGAACAGAGGTTCAGCCTGGAGGGCTTCCCTCACTACGTGGGCGAGGATGTCTACGATAGTCCCCTGCTGGATTTCTACGCCCACGAGGGCACCGACGCCCTGGCGGCCGTCAAATGGCTTTCGCCCCTGCTGTTCTGGGTCGAGGGAGGCTTCGCGTGGGGAGACCATGATTACGGCGATATGCTGTTCGCGGACGACGGCGCGGGCGCGCTCCGGCAGGATATGGTCCGGGACTGGTTCGTGTCCTGCGAGCGGTCGCTGAAAATCGGCGCCAAACCGGCGAAGTTCCGCGTGCAGGCCGGCTGGCGCAACCAGGATTCCACCCTGGGCGCCTACAACCTGGATGGAGGCTGGTTCAACACCAGCCTAACCTGCAGTTTCTGATCCCCCTTAACCCCGACGATTCCAGGCGGCTCCGGTTCCGACGGTTTCCTCCGGAGCCCCGAACCGTTACAATTCCCCGGTACATTTCATCCCGAACCCGGACCGGAGGACCGCCGTGCCCGACCGTGCCGAACTGCTCCTGGAACAGATCCGCGACGCCATCATCGGCGATGACCGGGCCATCGAGGGCCCCTACGGCCTGCGCCGGCTGACCTACGCCGACTACACTGCCAGCGGCCGCTCCCTGGCCTTCATCGAGGATTTCATCCGCGAGGAGGTCCTGCCGCTGTACGCCAACACCCACACCGAGACATCCAGCACGGGCCTGCACACCACCCGCTTCCGGGAGACCGCGCGGGAGATCATCCTCAAGGCGGTGGGGGGAACGGCCGCGGACGTGGTCATCTTCAGCGGGTCCGGGGCCACCGGGGCCATCAACAAGCTCATCGAGATCCTCAACCTGCGCCTGCCCCACGACCTGGACCAGAAGCACGGGTTGTCCGCGCACATCCCCGACCACGAGCGGCCGGTGGTGTTCATCGGCCCCTACGAACACCACTCCAACGAGCTGCCCTGGCGCGAATCCATCGCCGAGGTGGTGGTGATCCCGGAGAACCAGGACGGCCGCATCGACAAGCAGGTCCTGGAACAGGAGCTGCGCGCCCACGCCACGCGGCCGCTACTGATCGGGAGCTTCTCGGCGGCCAGCAACGTCACGGGCATCGTCTCGGATACGCGCGGGATCACGGAGCTGCTGCACCGCTACGGCGCCCTTGCGTTCTGGGATTTCGCCGCGGCGGGGCCGTATGTGAACATCGAGATGAACCCGGACCGCGCGCCGGACGCCGCGCCGGACGGAGTGACCCCTGCCAGCAAGGATGCGGTGTTCATCTCCCCCCACAAGTTCATCGGCGGGCCGCAGACCCCGGGCGTGCTGGTGGTCAAGCGCAAGCTGCTGACCAACGCGGTGCCCTCGGTGCCCGGCGGCGGGACGGTGGCCTACGTCAGCTCGGCCCGTCACACCTATCTTGCGGATCCGGAGCACCGGGAGGAGGGGGGAACCCCCGCCATCGTGGAGGCCATCCGGGCCGGCCTGGTGTTCCACCTGAAGCAGACCGTCGGAGCCGAGGAGATCGAGCGCCGCGAAGCGGATTTCCTGCGCCGGGCCATCGCTTCCTGGGCCCGGCACCCGAACATCGAGATCCTGGGCAACCTCGAAGCCCAGCGCCTGTCCATCGTCTCGTTCGTGATCCGTCACCGGGAGCGCATCCTGCACCACAATTTCGTGGTGGCGCTGCTGAACGACCTGTTCGGCATCCAGGCCCGCGGAGGCTGTTCCTGCGCCGGACCCTACGGCCACCGGCTGCTGGGCATCGACCTGGCCCGCAGCATGAAGTACCACGACGCCATCAAGGCCGGCGCCGAGGGTATCAAGCCGGGGTGGGTGCGCCTGAACTTCAACTACTTCATCAGCGAGGATGTGTTCCGGTTCATCGTCCAGGCGGTGGAGATGATCGCCGACCAGGGCTGGCGGCTGCTGCCGGACTACGACTTCGATCCCCACACCGGTATCTGGCGACACCGCGGCAGCGTCAGCGAAGAGGTTTTGCGGCTGGACGAGGTGAGTTTCGCCGGCGGCCGTATCCAGTACCGGGGCAAGCACCTGACCGAGCCGGTGTCGGCGCTGGCGGGGTATCTCGAACGGGCGCGGGAGATCTTCACCGACCGCGCCGCGAGCAAGGGTCGGGATATCGGGGCGGACGCCTTGATGGCGGCCCTGGAACCCTCACTGGAATCCCTGCGGTGGTTCCCCCTGCCGGCGGAGGCGGCGGCCGAACCGCGGTAGCTCAGCAGTGGACCAGGGCGACGATGGCCTCCAGGCCTTCCCGGTCCACCCGGGTGAAGGCGTCCGGCCGGTCGGAGTCCACGTCCAGCACTCCCACCACGTTGCCCGCCGGTTCGCGCACCGGAATGACGATCTCGCTCCTGCTGCGTTCGTCGCAGGCCACGTGACCCGCATAGGCGTGAACATCCGGCACGATGATCGACTCCTTCTGCTGGATTCCGGCCCAGCACACGCCCGCGGGCGGCGGCAGCACCGCGCAGGCCAGCGGTCCCTGGTAGGGGCCCACCACGAGGTTGCCGCCCTGCAGCCGGTAGAACCCGGTCCAGAAGAAGTGGGGCATCTTGTGGTGCAGCAGGGCCGCGATGGTGGCCATGCGCGCGATATCATCACAAGCGGCGTCGCCGTAGCCGGCGAACAGTTCCTCCAGCTGGGCCAGGATGCGCCGGTAGCGGTCGGCGAGTTGCTCGGGCGAGGGTTGGGCTGACGCCATGATGGTTCCTTTCCCTGTCATTTCCCGTCCAGACGGCGCGGCAGGAAACTGCCGGGCTCTCCCGTGACCACCCTGCCGTCGGCGACGGCCGTCCGACCGCCCTTCCACACGCGTACGACCTGTCCGCGTACGCGGCGGCCGCGGTACAGGTTACCGTCACCGTCGGAGGCGCCCAGGGGACGCCAGCGGAATTCGCGCCGGGGATCGAAGCCCACGATATCGGCATCATAGCCCGGTTGCAAGCGCCCTTTGCGGCCTGTAAGTCCCATGATTTCCGCGGGTTTTTGGCAACATGTTTCCTGCCAGCGCCATGGCGTCATGGCCCCGGAAGCCACCGCCAGGTCGTGCAGCAAGGTCAGGCGTTCGCCTACCCCGCCGCAACCGTTGGGGACCTTGGTGAAACCGCCGTGGGCGGCTGTGCGCTTGAGCTCCAGGGGGAATTCGCAGTGGTCCGTCGCCAGCCAGTCCAGGTCGCCGGCGATCAGGCCGGCCAGCAGGGCCGCTGTGTCCGCGGTCCCGCGCAACGGCGGAGAGCAGACGGCCGCCAGGGCGCGATCCTGGTCCATGCGGTACAGGGAGTCGTCGGCGGCCAGGTGGTGCAGGCAGACCTCGCCATAGACCGCCGCGGTAGCAGCGGTCCTGGCCTCGCGGAGCGCCGCCAGGGACTCGGCCAGGCTCATGTGCACGATGGTCACCGGGCATCGGGTTTCCCTCGCCAATTCCAGGGTCCTCTTGACGGCGCTGACCTCCGATTCCGGCGGATGCGCCGCCGGGTGCCAGTTGGCGGTGGTGCGTCCGGTATTGACGAGGACCTGTTCCGCCTGGGCGTTCATCTCGCCGTCCTCGGCATGGACCAGCAACATGCCGCTGGCCTGGCGAACCGCATGCATGAGCGCGCGCATCTCATCCGGGGTCAGCATCAGCCGGCCCTTGTAGGCCAGGAAGCCCTTGAAGGTGGGGATTCCGGCGGCGACCAGGGCGGGGATCTCGGTCAGGCGGTCGGGGACCGCCTCGCTCACGGTGCAATGCAGGGCGTAGTCGCAGAGGCAGCGTCCGGTGGCCGCAGTTTTCCACCGGTCCACCGCGGCGGTCAGGGACTCGCCGCGGTCCGGGTTGGCGAAATCGATCACCGTGGTGGTGCCGCCCAGCAGGGCGGCCTCGCTGCTCTTACGCCAGCCGAGGCTGCGGATCCCGCCCTTCAGAGGCATGCCGAAGTGGGTGTGGGCGTCGACGGCGCCGGGCAGGAGCCAGAGTCCCGAGGCGTCGCAGACCTCGGCGCCTGCGTCGGCGGGCGGCAACGCGCCCGGCGGGGCGACGGCGGCGATCCTGCCGCCGGCGACGGCGATATCCGCGGGCTCGGGGCCGTCCGGGGTCATCACGCTGCCGCCGGTAATTACCAGATTCATGAGTTCGCCTGTTTTCCCGTTCGAGCCGCCGTTGGTTCCTGAAGCATGGCGCACGTGCGCCATGCCCCGCGTGGCCCTTGCCAGTGCCGGGGAAATACCGCTTGTCCCCGTACCGCGCAGCCTGTGTATTGGCAACAGGTTGGCCCCGGGGCGGCGTCCGGTAAGGTTTCCTGGAGCTTGCCACGCCCGATGCTGGCTGTCAATCCGGTGAGGCAGGAGGGCTCCATGCGCGAACCTAATCACAACTTCATCCAGGCGAACCCCGAGGAGGTGCTCTGCCCGGCGGAGCACGCGGTGCACAAGAACTTTACCACCTCGGTGGGGGCCTTGCGAAAGGACCTGGTGCGCACCGCGTACTACCTGCTGCAGGTCCAGGAGCGCGACATCCACAGGAAGCTGGGATACGAGACTCTGGCGGCCTATGCGGCCGCCTGGGCCGGCCTGACAGCCAAGCAGGCGCGGGAATTCGTGGCCATCGCCCGGCGTCTGCCGCAGTTCCAGGAGGTGGAAGAAGCCCTCAAGGCGGGCGATCTGAGCTGGTCCAAGGCCCGTTTGATCACCCGACGCGCGAATCCTGAGGATCAGCGCAAATGGATTGATCAGGCTCAGAAGATCCCGGTCCGGGAGCTGGAGGAACGCCTGCCGCCACGAGCGAAACAGCCTCCGGCGCCCACGCCCGCGCCCGCAGGGCTCTTGGCCCCGAAGGAGCGCAAGCCAGCTGCCGGCGACCCTCCCTCCGCGCCGAAGCAGCACTTCACTCTGTCGTTCACCGCGGAGGAATACGCGCTGCTGGAAGCGGCCTATTGCGATGCGGTCATCGAGGACACCGGCGGCAACCGCCGCCGGACCATTCCGCCCCGCCTGCGCCGCCAGGTGATGCAGCGCGCCCGGTTCCGCTGGGAGGCCGCAGGCTGCCCCAATACGCAATTCCTGCAGATCCACCACCGCCGCCCCGCCGCCGCAGGCGGCGGTAACACCCTTGATAACCTGGTGGTGTTGTGTTCCCGCTGCCACCGCCGCTTGCATGAAAACGAACAGACCGCGCGCACGGTCCTGCGCCACGCCCCATAATGATTTTGCAGGTGGTGCACTTTCTTGCCCTGGCGCCGGCTCCCTGGCGCACATGCGCCATCGCCGCGCCCAGTTTCCGGTTCCCTTCCCCGGCCGATTCCCTTAACATTCCCCGGAAAAACAAACGCCGAACGGGGAATGATTTCCACCTTCGTGAAAGGATAAGCCCCATGAAGAAACTGACCGTACTGTTGCTCGTCCTCGCCTTGGTGGCGATGGGCTTGATCTCCGGCTCCGGCTGCGCCAACATGAGCCGCCAGGGCAAGA
>JALUJS010000371.1 GCA_027056825.1 Candidatus Krumholzibacteriia bacterium
TTCGCGGACGTCGTCGATACCCGATTTGTAGGCCACGCCGACCACGAGGATACGGCTGCCCCGCACCGCCAGGGCCTTCTCGTTCAGCCCCTTGACCAGCAGGTTGAGGACATGCTTGGGCATGGCGCCGTTGATCTGGCCGGCCAACTCGATGAACTTGGAGTCGAAGCCGAACAGCTTGGCCTTCCACGCCAGGTAGAACGGATCGATGGGAATGCAGTGCCCGCCCAGGCCGGGACCCGGGTAGAAGGGCATGAAGCCGAAGGGCTTGGTGGACGCGCCCTCGATCACTTCCCAGACGTCGATGTCCATGGAACTGCACATCAGGGCGATCTCGTTGACCAGGCCGATGTTGACGCTGCGGAAGGTGTTCTCCAGGAGCTTGACCGTCTCGGCGACCTTTACCGACGAGACCGGCACGACCGTGTTCATGATCTTGCCGTACAGCGCGACGGCGACATCCCGGCAGGAATCGGTGACGCCGCCGACGATCTTGGGAATGTTGACCGTCTGGAATTCCTTGTTGCCGGGGTCGACGCGCTCGGGGCTGAAGGCGAGAAAGAAGTCCTTGCCGGCGACGAATCCGCTCTCCTCGATGATCGGCAGGATGACTTCCTCGGTCGTGCCCGGGTAGGTCGTGCTTTCGAGAATGATCAGCATGCCGGGATGCATATGCGCAGCTATGGAATCGACGGCGGCCTGGATGTAGGAGATGTCGGGATCCTTGGTCTTGCTCAAGGGGGTGGGGACGCAGATATTAACGCTGTCCACTTCGGCCAGCAGGCTCATATCCGAGGTGACGTGGAGGTTCCCGGAGTCCACGACGTCCTTCAGCTCCGCCGAGGAGACATCGGTGATGTAGCTTTCCCCCCGCCGGATGGAAGCGAGCTTCTGCTCGGCGCGGTCGAAGCCCACGACCTTGAAGCCGGCCTTGGCGAAGGCCACCGCCAGGGGCAGCCCGACGTACCCCAACCCGATGATGCCAAGCCTGGCGGTTCCATCTTCAATCTTCCTGATCACCGTGTTCACTGCATGCCTCCGGGGTTGGTCTGGGCGAAGCGGGTTCCAATCCCTGCCATTATCGGCATGGATCGGTTAAATTAAGTCAATTCTCGGGGCAAACAGAAGATATATGCAAAATTCAGCGTGGCGCGGGGTACGGCCCTGCCTCTTCCCGGGGTACGGATCTTGCCCCTTCGGGGTGATCGCGGCGTATTTGTGGCAAATTGCCCGTCAAGATTCACCGGGAGTACCGAAGGAATGAAAAGAATCGTGATGGCAACCGGTCTGCTGGTACTGTGCTTGGTGACCTCCGCATGCTACAACGCCATGTCTCCCAACGAGGTAAGTCTGGCGGACCCGGGTGCGGTCCTGGACCGCTCCATCCCCATTGCGGCCCTGGACTACGTGGTGGGCGACCTGCACGATCCGGCCGAGATGGCCAAACTGGCCCGGGCGGACCTGCTGGTCCTCAGCGCCTGGCAGTTCTGGGAATCGAACAAGGAACTCGACCTCATCCGGCAGGCCAACCCTGACATCAAGATCGTGGCCTATTTCAGCGTCAAGGCCATTCAGGACCAATGGGCCACGGCCCACGAGGGGAACTACACTTGGCGGTTATACCATACCGCCCAGCCTTTCCTCGTCCACACCACCACCGGAGATACGGCCTCCGACTGGTATGGCAGCACCCTCTACAACTTCACCGATCCGGCGGCCCGCGCGGCCATGCTTGACATCTTCCAGGAGTATCAGACCACCAGCACCAACCGGTTCGACGGCGTGTTCTGGGACTACTTCTCCCCGACCCTGTGGGTGCCCCAGGACATCCGGGCAGAGACCGGCGATGCCGATTTCGACGGTGACGGCATCGGCCACTGGGACGACCCCGACGAGATCGATCTGTTCCTGCGCAGCCAGGAAGCCTGGATCGACGAGATGCGCGCCCGCATGGGAGAGGACTTCATCCAGATCGCCAACGGAGTGCGCGCCCTGGTCGACTCGACCTTCGCCGCCAAGGTGGACGGGATGTTCTACGAGGACTTCCCCGCCCAGGGCTTCTACGGCCGCCCACCCTTCGAGATGGCCCTGGACCCGGCGGTTTTCAACAATCTGTGGGCTGCCCACAACTGGCCCCGCACGCGCAACGGGGGGCCGTGGCTGATCCTTTCGCATATGCGTTCGGGCGGGGTCTTCTTCGGGCCGGCGCCGGACTACACTCCCTACCAGATCGACGCGGACGACCTGACCCGCGCCGTGGCCCTGCTGACCGACGCGACGGCCATCACCTACGACGACTCGGGGGAACGCTCGGCCGGCATCCCGGCCAAGGAATATAACCTCGGCGCGCCGCTGGGCGGGGTCACCATCGACTATCCGGTCTATACGCGGGAGTTCGAGCGGGGGCGCATCGTGCTGACGATGCGCACCGGGGATTATCCCCGGCCCTTCGACTTCGAGGTCTACCAGGGCGATCAGCTCATCGACCGCTCACCCTACCCGGCCGCCGAATGACCCGCGGCGGCCGGTCCTACAACCAGGATTCCAGCCACTCGGCGCCGTAGATCTCCCTGGGGAAGATCCGCGGCACCAGTCCGTAGAGGAACTGCCGCAGCTTGAGGGCCAGGTGGTTGGCGTCGTGGCAGCCGCAGACCGTCCGCAGGTAGCTCTCCAGGGTGTAGATCTGGATCTCCACCGGATAGCGGTAGGGCTGGCCGCCCATGTCGCAGAGGATGTCCACGTCCCCCTTGAAAACCTTGAACTTCTTGCTGCTGAAGTCGTTGAGGGTGCTGCCGGCGGGGATGTCCTGCAGGGTGTCGGTGACGTTGCGCCAGCCCAGGGGGGCGCCGATGCAGTCGTCCAGCAGGCCCAGCAGGTCGTTGAGGGCCTCGTTGTCGTTGACGATGAACATCGCCCCGATG
>JALUJS010000372.1 GCA_027056825.1 Candidatus Krumholzibacteriia bacterium
CTGGACACCCCCGACGAGGTGGACGAGTCACAGAAGGTCTGCAACGGCGCCGACGGCCTCACCGCCTTGGTTGCCCTCGCACACGAACCACCGGGCACGAACTGCCCCGCCGGCGGCCAGCGGGTGCCCCTGTCCGTTGCGGACGGCCTTGACCAGGGCGTCCATCTCCAGGTTCACCCCGTCGCCCCGCTTCAGGGCGCCCAGCACGGTCCGTTCCAGGGTGTGGGGTACCAGGTTGACGGTAAAGCCCGTGACGAAAGGTCCTTCATCGACGGTGAGCGATACGCCGTCCACGGCGATGGAGCCCTTGGGCGTCAGGAAGCGGCGGAGCCCGGCCGGGTAGGCGACCGTCAACAGCCGGCCCCCGCCGGGCGCCGGACGCAGGCTCCGGACCCTGCCCACGCCGTCGACGTGTCCCTGCACCAGGTGGCCGTCCAGGGCGTCCCCCATGCGCAGGGCCGGTTCCAGGTGCAGCCGCCGGCCGGGGCGCCAGGAGCCCAGGGTGGTCAGGCGCCGGGTCTCGGCCGCGGCGTCGGCGCTGAAGCCCCGCCGGTCGCAGGCGGTGACGGTCAGGCAGATGCCGGCCACCGCCACGCTGTCCCCCACCGAGACCCTCGCGGCCGTGCCGGGAGCACGGATGTCCAGGCGCAGCACACCCGCGCGGGCATGCATGCTACGCAGCACGCCGATCTCCCTGATCAGGCCCGTGAACATGCGCTCACCTCCGCTCGCTTCATGCCATCACCTTCAGGAGGGTGTCCACGAAGGGGGTGCGGTCGTAGACGGCCATGGTGTCCTGGCCGCGCCGCTCCACCCTGGTCAGCGCGAAGGGTCCGCAGGCGGGGCGCTCGGACTCCCAGCCCACCCCCGCACCCAGGCAGAGCGGGGCGGTGAACGACACCCAGCGGTCCACGACGTCCGCGGCCAGGAAGGCCGCCGCCACGCGCGGCCCGCCCTCCACCATGACCGTGTGGACGCCGGCCGTGCCCAGGGCGGCCATCGCGGCGGCCGGATCGATGCGGCCGCCGTTCTCGGCCACCAGCAGCACCTCGGCCCCGCGCTCCCGCAACGCGTCGGCGCGTCCGGGATCGGCGGACTCGCAACCGCCCAGCACCAGCCAGGGTTCCCCCACGGCCGTGGGATCCAGGCTCAGGTCGGTATCCACGCACGCGGGACGGGGCCGGGCGCGCGGTCCGTCGGCTGGCTTGTCCGCCAGGCGGGCGTCCAGCCGCGGGCGGTCGGCCGCCACCGTGCCCTCGCCCACCAGCACCGCGTCCATCCAGCAGCGCCGGCGGTGCACCTCCACGCGGGAAAGCGTGCCCGTCAGGTACACGGGAGCCGCCGCGTCCCGGCGGCCGGGGTCCGGAGCGAACAGCCCGTCCAGGCTCCGCGCCAGCTTCAATTCCACGTAGGGCCGGCTGAACCCCTCAGTGACGACGAAGGGCCAGACCAGTTCCAGGGCCTCCCTGGCCATGAGACCCAGGTCCACCCGGATGCCGTGGTCGCGCAGGTAACGGCAGCCGCCGCCGGCGACCCCGGGGTTGGGATCCCGCATGGCGGCGACGACCCGCGCCACGCCCGCCCGCGCCAGGGCCGGGGCGCACGGCGGGGTCCGACCCTGGTGGTTGCAGGGTTCGAGGGTCACATAGAGGGTGGAACCGGAGGCTGCGGTTCCCGCCTGTTGCAGGGCGACCTGCTCGGCGTGGGGAGCGCCCGCGCCCTGGTGGGAACCCAAGCCGACCACCCGGCCGTCCTTGACCAGCACCGCTCCCACGGGGGGATTGGGCCAGGGACGGCGGTCCACGGTGCGGGCCAGGTCCAGGGCCAGGGCCATGAACTCGGTGTCCTGCCTGCGGACCGGATCCTGCGGATGCACAACGTCGCTGGGCATGGCATCGGCGGGGCCGGCGATGGGATGGGGAAAACACGGCGCACGCAGGCACGCGTGGCCGTCATCGTCCGCCAACTTCTCCCATCCAGACTTTCACTGTCGGCTCCGGTATCGCACCGGATCAGCACGCCGAACCGTTGGTCCGTGGGCGCGCTCGCGGGCTGTCACCGCCGGTGGGGAATTCCACCCCGCCCCGAAGTTGAGGGCACAGGCCCGCCGCGGCGGGCCATGGATTTGTCGCGTTCAATTTAGCAGGACAGGTGCCGGGCCGTCAAGAATCACGGCGCTTGCGGGGAGAGATGAAACGGGGCTCGGCCAGGTCCTCACCCACCGAGGCGAAACGCCGACGGGCCACGGCGTAGAACTCCCGGGCGGGGACGCGGCTGTAACCCAGCCGGATGTCCGCCACCTCCTGCTCCCGGACGAAGCGCCAGTGGTTCAGCAGGGTGGGTTCGACGGCGGGCCATTCGACCTGGATGAAGCGGCGATGGGAGGAGCTGAGCGTGGTGACCGGGTCGTTGCGCTTGGCCGCGAAGTGGATGAGGTCCAGGATATCGCGATCGCTCACCAGCGCGCGGTCCTCCCGGTCCAGGAAGCGCTGCTGGATCTCCCGGGCCAGCGCGGTGTCCTGTCCGCCCCAGGTCAGGTCCACCACGTACTTGTCGTAGGTGTCCACCGCGTCCATGACGAAGGCGCCCAGCATGGCGTCGAATCCGAAGCGCCGGCCGATCCATAGCATGGCCAGGTCGTCGCTCACCCCGTCGCCCGCGCAGCGGCGGAAGTAGGCCTGGTCGAACTCCGGGTAGCGGTAGTCCCGCCGGCGCCGCGTCATGATCACACCGGCGTCGCGCAACCCCCGCAGCTGATCGTCGTCGAACACGATGCGACCGGTGTCTCCCAGGCCGCAGAGGGTGAATTTCTCGCGGTCGACGATGAGGATCTCGCCGCCCCCGATGCGGAAGGGCGCACCGGTGAAGGTCCGCTTGTGCTGCAGCATGGCCGTCTCGCGGCTGTTCCAGTCGT
>JALUJS010000373.1:0-1327 GCA_027056825.1 Candidatus Krumholzibacteriia bacterium
GGCGGTGGCCTCGCGCAGCGTTTCGTCCTCGATCCAGTCCAGTTCGGGCCACAGGGCGTGCACTTCGGCGTTCATGGGCTCTCCTTGGGGCGGCGGCGGATCCTCGGCGTTCGAGAACCCAGTCCACCTCGGTTTGCATGACTCGGGAAAAGCGGTCGCCACGGGCGTAGGAGCCATAGTAGCCGACCCGCACCAGCTCCGGGCGCGGTTGGCCATGGCTCCGCCTCCTTCAGACATCATCATAACCTGGTTTCCGGGAGGACGGCAACTGGAGGGAGGACCGTCGGCGGCCCAGCAGGATTCACGCCCTGCGCATGCGCCTCATCAAAACCGCCCCCGCGGCCGCGCCCGCCAGGGCGATGGCGGCCATGAGCAGGAACGGCGCGGTGAAGGCGCCGCTGCAGTCGCGGGCCAGGCCCACCGCCGGGGGAACGAGGAAAATGCCCAGGTTGGCGCAGGTGGCCAGGATCCCGAAGCCCCGGCCCACCCTGTCCGCAGGCAGCAGGGTTCCCGGCAACGCGAGCAGGGGCGTGACCACCGCCGCCAGAGAGGCGCCCAAGGCCGTGCCCAGCAGCCACTGGGGCCATGCCCCGGCGGGAATCGCCGCCAGGGCCACGGTCATCAGGACCATGCCCGCGGTGATGAATCCGGCCCGCCGACCGTGGCGGTCGGTCAGCCAGCCGGTCAGCGGCCCCAGCAACACCGAACCCCACATGGGAATGCTGGTGACCAGGCCCCGGTCCCGCACGCTCCAGCCCAGTTCAAAGAAATGGTCCGGAGCGAAGGTCACGAAAGCGGTCATGGCCCCGTTGGCGCAGAACCACACCACCGCCGCGATCCATATCGCCCCGAAACTCCCGCCGCCCCGGGTCCCTCCCGGTGGCGGAACCTCCGGTCCGGCGGACGCTGCCGGCGCGCGGCGCCGCGCCATGATCAGCCGCGCGGCGATCAGGAACACCACCGCCGCCGCCATGGCGCCCAGGCCCGTACCCCGGGCCACCGCGCGCCAGCCGTCCCGCTCGCCCCAGCTCCCGGCGGTGTTCAGGATGATGATGATGCCCAGCGGGACGGCGGTGCCGCTGACGCCCATGGGCACCCCCAGGGGCGCGCCTGCGAACAGGGTAACCACCATGCGCTGCAGGGCCACAACCGCCACGGCAACCCCCACGCCGGTCACGGTGCGGGCGGCGAGGATCCAGGGGAAGCTCCCCGCGTGCGCCATGCCCAGGGCGCCCAAACCCATGACCAGGAGGCCGGCCGCCCCCATCACCACCGCCCCCACGCGGTCGGCCAGCCATCCCCCCGGCAGGGACAGCAGGATGCCCGG
>JALUJS010000373.1:1337-2911 GCA_027056825.1 Candidatus Krumholzibacteriia bacterium
ATGCCCAGATCCGCCAGCATCAACGGCAGGATGGGCGGGATGAAATGGAAAGCGAAACCGATGACCAGGAAGCCCAGGTAGGCCGCCGCCAGGCCGGTCCAGGCCGCGGCCGGGGAATACGCGCGCGCCGCAGCCATCAGCTGCCCGGGATCAGCCAGCTGAAGCGGATGGAGACCGTGTCCCAATCGTAGTCCTGGTCCGGATCAGGCCCGAAGAACCGCGGCGAGGAGAAACGGTTGCGCATGTACACGGCGCTGAACTCGACCTGGTCCCGGCGTAGCCCCAGCTGCAGGGTATAGCCAAGGGTGGAGACCGAACGGTCGAAGGATTCCAGGAGGATCTTGTCGCGGCCGTCGAAGCGGTTGCGGAACACGCCGGCCCCGGCGGTGATGAACGGCTGCCAGAGGGCGCCGGGCCGGAAGGAGCGGCGCAGCTGCAGTTCGTAGCGGTAACTGGTGGCCAGCACGGCGTAATCCCCCGCGGTCTCGTCCGTGCCCTCGAAATCGGAAAACTTCACGAAGTGGAAGGCCCCGGCCAGGGACCAGCGCTCATCGAAGCGATACCGCCACAGGAAACCCACCTCGTAGCCCGGGTCCGCGCCGAAGCCCAGGGGCGTTCCTGTGAAACTATCACCCAGGTCGCCCCGCGGCATAATATAGCCCATATCGACCTGCACTTCGCTCGGCGGATGGCCCGCCTTGGCCACCCCGGCTGTCAGCAGGATCACCAGGATCATTCCCGCCACTGCGCCCGGCTGTCTGCCTCGCCACTTCGTCATGCACGCCTTTCCGGTTGGAGCCGACACGCCGGGGATGATAACCACTCACCCTCCGTGGGACAACGCCCAACCCCGTTCCAATCAGGATGAAATCATTCTTGCAATACACAGCACAAGGCATCATAATGCCTGACGAGGTGGAGACACCACACCGGCTGGAATGCCGGTTGCCTGACATCTTTTGGTTCTCACGCGTAGATGGAGCGGTAGCGGAGAATCACCGGACCTTCCCCGCGGATCGATGCCGTGCCCGGCCTGCTTGAAGGCAGCGCAAAGTCACGGCGGGCGGGCGCCGGACGGACCAGCGACTCACGATCTCGGGATCGGGTCCAGTCCCCATGCGGCGATGACCTGCGGAACCTGGTTCGGACACAGCGGAGAAAGAGGCGGGCCCCGCAAGGGACCCGCCTCTTGTCTTTGCTCCTGTCGGTCCGGCCTCAATCCACTTCCGCCAGATCCATGGTGTCCAGGTCGAAGGTCCAACGGACCAACCCATCAAGGGACAGATCCGCGAACCGGGTGCCGTCGAAGGTGATCTCCAACTCGTGGTAACCGTTGTCGAACACCACCGGACCCCCGGAGGGATAGCCGGTGTCGTACACCGTCACCGCTCCGATGGTGAAATCGGCGTGGTAGTCGCCGGAGACCAGGGAGCCATGGCTGCCCTCCTGCACCGTGGCGCTGTCGGGTGTGCCGCGGGTGATGGAAGCGGTCACCTCGGCGGAGATGAAGATCTCACCGCCTAAAGGAGTGGTGATGACAAGGCCGTTGTCACCCAAGGTGGACATGGCCACCC
>JALUJS010000374.1 GCA_027056825.1 Candidatus Krumholzibacteriia bacterium
TAGCGTCCGTCGGGCGCGAAACTGTCCGCCCCGCGCACCGCCACCGCCAGCCAGTGCGGATGGGCCGGATCGGGCGTCTTGTCCACCGCGTCGGCGCGGCAGACACGCAGCACGCCGTCGGTCCAGAGCACCTCGTAGCCCGGCTGGGCCACCTTCCACAGAAAGCGCATGTCGATGCGGGGCAGGAAGCGGAATTCCCCGGCGGGAACACCGGCGTAGGTCACTTCGAACCCGTTGGCCCGGTCGAAGAGGGTGACCGTCTCGGTGACGACCGTACCGTCAGCTAGGCGGTGACGCCGCACCAGGCGATCGGGGGTCACGACGGCCTCGAAGGCGGTGGCCGGGTCCAGGACCGTGCCGTCCTCCAGCTCAAGCGCCCACCCGTCCACCACCTCGTGCATGGCGATGTAGAACCCGTGGTAGCTGCGCGTGTTCTCGCCCACGGCCTCCCCGGCCAAGTGGGCCGCGCCCTTGTCGGTGAAGATGTACTCCCGCGGGTGGTCCGGGGTGACAGTGATGGCCATGTCGTCGAGGGTGACGGCGTAGGCCGCGGACGCCAGGATCAGCGCTGCGGCGGTCATGAGGAGGGTCCGCACGGAAATCTCCTTACCGGGGGATGGATGGCACCGGGATTTCTTGCGCGGCATGATATCAGAAAGGGTGTCTGAAGGCTGTACTTCAGATGGTCATCGAGTGGGGGAAAGCTTACGCCCGCGTTACTACCCCTCCGCCAGCACCGCCAATAACGCCGGATGCACATACAATTTCTCCCGCCCCACTTTCCGCGCCTCCAGCACTCCCAGCCCCGCCAGTAACTGCAGGTACCGCGACGCCGTCTGCCGCTTTGCGATCCCGCCGCTCACCAGGTTTTGGATGCGGCAGTAGGGCTGCTCGAAGATCACATCAACCAGTTCCCGCGAGTAGATCTTCGGCAACTCGGCGCGCACCCGCCGCGCCGTCTCGTCGGACAACTGGCGGATGGCCGCGATCCGTCCCAAGGTCCAGGTCGCCGTCTCGCGCACCGCCTCGAGCATGTAGAGCAACCACGGCTCCCACGCTTCATTACGGGTCACTGCGATCAGGCGGTCGTAGTACTCGGCACGATGAGCGATGATGTACTTGCTGAGGTACAGAATCGGCATGGTCAACAGCCCTTCCTCGATGAGGAACAGGCTGTTGAGCACCCGCCCGGTGCGGCCGTTGCCGTCGTTGAACGGATGGATCGCCTCGAACTGGTAGTGGCCGGCGGCCATGCGGATCAGTGGGTCGATTTCGCTTTCCTCGTGCATGAACCGCTCCCAGGCCGCGAGGTGACGGCGCAGGGTGTCCTCGCCCTCTGGCGGGGTGTAGATGGTCTGGCCCGTGGCGACGTTGGCCAGCTTGGTTCCGGGTACCTGGCGGACGCTCATGTTCACGCCCTTGATGATCGTGCACACGAGCTCGGCCGTGCGCGTGGACAAAGGCCGCTGTTCGAGGGAGCGGTAGCCCTCCATGAGCGCACGCCGATAACGCAGCGCCTCCTTTGTGGCAGGATCGGCGCCGGCTTCAGCGTGGATGTTCTCGAACAGCCGGTCCATGGTGGTCACAATGTTCTCGACCGCGGAGCTGGCCTGGGCCTCCAGCACGGGCAGGGTATTGATGAGCATGGCCTGGTTGGGAATCAGCTCGGCTGCCTGCTTGAGCTCGGCCAGTGCGGCCCGGGCCGCGATGCACGCGCGCAACACCGGGCGGGTCTCGAGCACGCCCCCCGGTGGGATGGGCGGCAGGTCGTTGTAAGGCTGGTCAGGGCGCCAGGGTACTTTAGTCATGTCGATATTCCTCCATTATTTAAACACTTCAACAGCATGCGTTGATGGAATCGACATGTCAAGGAAATGTGTCGATATAATTGATTTTTTTAAATACATTGTGGCGTTCGGCTGCCAGATTTCGCCAATCCAATTGACGGAAAAGGATAACATCGACCTATCTTCAGCCACGCTGTTCATTGCCGCGCCAATCACCAACTAAATACCAAATAACAAGTTACATACTAACCAGATTCTCCCATGACTCCATCCTGTCAAACTATGGAGTCACCGGCAATTCCGGGGCGATTCATTGAATGGGTTGGGCGCGTTGTAGAGCTGCCCCAACTGCTCGGGGATTTCGGGCACGCCGGTCACCAGGTCCTCGTCCAGGGCGAAGGCCAGGTCGATGGACTGGCCGGCGAACTCGTGCCGGGGCTGGTAGCGCAGATTTTTCCAGGGGCCGACGTATGGTCCGATCCCGCCATTATGATATCACAAATTCAAGTCGGCCGCCGGCGGCCGTCTCAATGACACGATACGGGTTACTTGAGCAGCAGCATCCTCCTGGTCAAAACTCCCGTTTCGGTTTCCAGGCGGCAAATGTAGACCGCGCTGGCCACCTCCCGGCCCGACGCGTCCCGGCCGTCCCACCGCACGCTGTGGCTGCCGGCAGGATAATCCCCGCGCGCCACCACCTGCACCAGGCGGCCGGCCAGGTCATACACCCCCAGCGTGACCCGGGAGGCCCTCGCCAAGCCGAAGCTGATCTCGGTTTCGGGGTTGAACGGGTTCGGGGAGTTCTGGTCCAGGTAGTCTGTAACCGGCAACGCCGGGACGCCGACCCCCGAAACCTCCGACGGGCCCAGCAGGCTGAATGTGCTCTCGTTCCCATGCACATCCACCGCCGAGACCTTATAGTAGTCACTCGCCTGCCAGCCCGAATCCACGTAGGCCGTAGCAGCGGTGGCGGTGACCAGCGTGCTCTTGCCGGGAACGAAGTCGGGTGACGCCGCGCGATAGATCCTGTAATGGCTCAGATCCACCTCGGTGTTGGGATCCCAGGTCAACAGCATGGCGGTCGGCGTGTACTGCACCCAACCCTCCAGGTTGATCGGCGCGGCCGGGCTCAGGTTGTCCACCGAGCGGCCGCTGTCCGGATCCGATACGTAGAACACCCCGGGGTCGCCCGTATGGGCGATGACCTGGAAGTAGTGGTAATCGCTGGAAACGTCCGTGGAATCGAAGAGAGTAGGTACGGCCTTGGCGTAGCTCTCGAGCCGGTACGCGGCCTGGGTGTCGACGAGTTCCCAGTAGTACTTCTCGCCGTTCACCGTCGCAAGCCGCAGCACGTCCTTACGGCCGGATTTCACCACGGTTGCCGCCTGCGCCGGGTCGGCGGCCAGCACTCCGCCGCCGGCCAGGATCTCCCCGGCGCGCTTGGCGGTCAGCGCCCGCCACAGCGTGTACTCGGTGATGTCCCCGGACATGTAGTCCAGCACCGGGGCGTCCCAGGTCAGGTTCACGAACCCGCCCTGGTCCCCGGGCACATCGGCGACCGAGTGGATCACCGGCGGAAGATAGCCGATGCGCCCCTGGTGGTCGACCAGTTGGGCGTAGACATCGTAATCCGGTATCCCGCTGTCGTAATCCCGCCAAGCAAAAAAGGCGCCGCCATTTTCCCGGGCCAGGACGCCGATCCTGGACACCTCGCCCGGTCCCCTGCCCAGGGCGACTCCCCCGGGGGGATTCCACATGAGAACTCCGCTGCCATCGACCTGCTGGGCGTAAATATCCTGCGAGGAATCGCGGTTGTCGCGCCAGGCGATGATCGCCCCGCCGGCTCCGTCGGACGACACCGCCGCCTGCATCTGGTCTTCGGCAATGGGGCAGATATCCAACCCGTCAGCAACCCATTGCACGGCGCCGGAGGCATCGAGATGTTGGGCATAGATATCATAGAGTCCATCGCGCGGGTCCACCCAGGCGACAATGGCCCCACCGGATCCATCCTTTGCCATGACGGGAACCGTCTGGTTCCCGGGGGCTGAGCAGAGGGGAACCCCATCGGTGGTCCAAAGCATCGTCCCCTGATCATCGAACCGCTGCGCATAGATATCAAAATTGCCGCTGCGGACGTCGTCCCAGGCGACGATTCCGCCGCCGGCGTCATCTGATATGATCACGGTGTTGTACTGTCCCCCCGCGGCCGTACATACGGCAACGCCTCCTGTGGCCCACATCATTGCGCCGGAACTCTTGGCCCGCTGGGCATAGAGGTTGCGGGTTCCGCTGCGTTCGTCGTTCCAGATGAAAATGGCGCCTCCATAACCGTCGGATATGATGCGGGGACTATACTGGTCTCCCGCGACTTGGCAGACGGCGACCCCATCGGAAGTCCATAGCGGCGTACCTGACGCGTCGAGGCGCTGGGCATAGATATCCGAATCCGCTCCACGATTGTCATACCATACGATGATGGCACCCCCGAAACCGTCGGCAATAATCTGCGGTGCGGTCTGATCCCCCGCGGCCGTGGAGACAGCGACCCCGCCGGAGGTCCACATCACGACGCCGGTGGCATCGACCATCTGGGCATAGATATCATTGTCCGCGCCACGATAGTCCTGCCAGGTGACGATGGCGCCACCTGAACCGTTGGCAACGATCCGGGCACCCTGCTGACCGCCCGTCGCAAGGCAGAGGGGTACGCCACCGCCGGTCCACATCGCAGTTCCTGAAACATCGAAGCGTTGGGCATAGATATCCGTGCTCCCACTGCGGTCATCATCCCAGGCGATGATGACTCCCCCCCGCCCATCGGTAACCATGTCGGGTTCCTGCTGGTTGGAGGCGACATCGCAAACCAGGATCCCGTTTTCATCCCAGGCGGCCCTGCCCAAAGGCGCAGCCGCAACGACCAACATGAGACCTGCCAAAATGATGGTAGCTTTGCCCCGGCTCATATCCTTCCCTCCTGAGAACCTAGCCCGCATTATTCATGAAGGAGCTACTGCGGACTAGACTGTGGATTGAATTATGAAAATTCTACATCACTTTTAGTGCTGTTTCAATCCGCCGGAAAGAACATCCTTCCGAAGACCGAGCATATGATCGCGATGGGGAGGAGCGATGGTCAGGTAGTCGGGGTCCGATCCGTCGCGGTGCAGGACCCAGCGCATGCCGGGCTCCACGGCGCCCAGATCCGCCTGCGGCGATTCCACCCGCAGGTGGCCTTCGTACAGGCAGATGCAGGTCAGGTCGTCGTTGACGAAGATATTGGCCAGGGTGCCCGAGATCACCGCTTCACCGTCCGGCGTTTTCACCGTCAGGTGATTGCCCTGGAATCCGGGCCGGGTCAGGACGCTGATCTCGCCGGTGGTCATGGCGCAGGTCACCTGGCGGCCGATCCAGCGGCCGGTCCGGCCTGGCAGGACGATGTCCGATCCGGGCGACACGCGCAGGACCAGGGACCCGGGATAGGTGATATCCAGCTGGGCGTCTCCGGTGACCTCCAGGCGGGAGCCGGGCTTCACAAGGTCGGCATAGGCCTCCTGGTCCGCGGCGCCGAAAGAGCGGCCATCGACGACGACGGCGCCCTCGCCGGATACGCCCATCACCCGGGGCCCGGGCAGGGGGTTGAGGCCGAAGAAGACCAGCAGCAGGACCGCGGCCACCGCCACCGGCACCCAGGCCATCCAGGGGCGGAACCCGCCCCCGCCGGTCGCACCATCCCCGGCGGGTTCACCGGTGTCCAGGGCCCCGGACACGAAATCCTGCTTGAGGCGCGCGCGGAAACCGGCGTCCGCCGCAGGGCGCGGCAGACTGCGCACCGCATCCTGCGCCAGGCGCTGGGCCTCGGTCAGGTCGTGCCGGTTTTCTCCACTCATGGCCATTCACCTTCAAGCATCGCGCCAAGCTGGGCCAACGCCCGCGAGTAACGTTTGCGCACCGCCTGGGCCGTGGACCCCAGCATGTCCGCGATCGTATTGTGGTCCAGCCCCTCGTAATCCCGCAACAGCACCACCTCGCGCAGCGGTGGAGGCAAAGCCAGGATCGCCTCCTGGACGACCTGCTCCCTTTCCCGGGCCAGGGCTTGGTCCTCGGGATCCGGATCCCCGCTCGCCAGGCGGGCGGCGGGCCCTTCGTGATCATCGTCCGCGCGCCGGCTCCCGCGGTCCACCTTGGCCGCGAAGGAACGGTGGTGATCCCGGCAAAGATTCCCGGTGATGGTCAGCATCCAACTGACCGGGTCCCGTTCCACATCCAGGGAATGGGCGGCGCGATGCACGCGCAGGAAAACCTCCTGGGTGATGTCCTCGGCGGCCGCCCGGCCGCCCATCATCCGCAGGGCCAACCCGTACACCCGCTCGAAACAGGCTTCGAAGAGCTGGCCCAGGGCGTCCGGATCCCGGGCGCGGACACGCAACAGGACTTCGCGCGTCAGCGCGGCCTGCGTGCCGGGCCCGCCGCCCGACATTCCTTCCGGCATGAAAAAGACGCCCCACATGCTTACGGATCACCTGCCCGGAGTGTGTCGCCTGGATAAATCAGAATTTTTTTCTCCGAATTCGGTCACAGCTCCCGTCCCGCGCCGTAAGCCGGGACAGAAAGCAGACACGGCCGACCGAGCGCCGAGTCTAACCAGCCGACTCCATCGACGTCAACAAGAGGGGGATCCTCAATGAAGACCATCAAGACCCTGGCCGCGCTGGCGGCCGTGACTCTATTGATCGCCGGCCTGGCCGGCTGCAGCGACGACGACCCCACATCGCCCCAGGGCGGTGGGCAACAGGGAACCGCCTTCACGCTGACCATCACCAATGTCTCCGACGCCGCCGATTTCTTCACGGCCGGAACCTTTGCGGTTCCGGAGGGAGCGACGGATCCCTCGCCCATCGGTCCCGGCCAGGCCTATGAATTTTCCGTGGGCGCCGAACCGGGCAGCCGCCTTTCCTTCGCCACCATGTTCGTGCATTCCAACGACCTGTTCTACGCCCCCGCAGGGGAAGGCATTGCCCTGTTCAACATGGACGGCTCTCCCCGCACCGGTGATGTCACCAGCGAGGTCATGCTGTGGGACGCGGGCACCGAGGCCAACGAGCAGCCGGGAGCCGGCCCCAACCAGCCCCCCAGCCAGACCGGACCGAACACCGGGCCGGCCGATTCCGACATGACCGTCCGGCTGGTCGATGACGGCTTCACCTACCCCGCCGTCGCCCAGGTCATCAAGGTCACCCTGGCCAACGACGGACACGGGACAACTACCGTCAGGATCGAAAACGTCTCCGACCCCATGACCCTGGACATCGGCGGCGGCATGACCGACGCCGTACCCCTGGCCCCCGGCGTGTTCGTCGTCCACCGCGATCCCGACCCCCTGTTCACAGCCGGCGCCAAGATCATGCCCACCGGCCTGGAAGCCCTGGCCGAGGACGGCAGTCCCGACGCCCTGGCCGCCTCCCTCGGAGACCGCACGGGCCAGATCGTACCCCTGGCCCCCGGCATCGCCGCGGTCCACGGTTCCGGCGCCATGCTCTTTACCCCCGGCGCCATGGCCGGCGCGGGCCTGGAAGCCCTGGCCGAGGACGGAGACCCCTCCGGGCTGGTCGCCTCCTTCGCGGGCATGATGGACGTTTCTTCCGCACAGGTCTTCAATACCCCCGACGGCGCCACCGACCCCATGCCCATCGGTCCGGGCCAGTCCTACTCCGTGACCTTCACCGCCGAACCCGGTGACCGCCTGGCCCTGGCCACCATGTTCGTCCAGTCCAACGACCTGTTCTACGCCTTCGACCCCGAGGGTTACGCCCTGTTCTCCGGTGACGGCGATGCCATGACGGGTGACCTGACGGGGATGATCCGACTGTGGGACGCCGGCACCGAACTCAACGAGTGGCCGGGCGCCGGACCGAACCAGGCCCCCCGTCAGGCCGGGCCTGACAGCGGAGCCGATGATCCGGTCGCCACCGTTCGTCTGGTCAATGACGGATTCGTCTACCCCGAGGCAAGCGCGGTGGTCAAGGTAACCCTCTCGGTCGGCAACTAGGCGTTCACGACCCTGCGCCTTGTGGTCCGACCTTGGCCCGGGATCCCCTCGCGGATCCCGGGTTCTTCCCGCGATGAATGACCCTCAGCGGTACACCACCGCCGGATACCCCACCCAGTGCCGCAGGGTGTTGGGGGCGGTCACCCCCAGATGCTTCACGTCACACTCCAGACGGCCGTCGGTGATGCTGTCGCCATAGTGCACGAGGTCCCCCGTCAGGGGCGCCGCTCCCATGTCATTCCGCCACTGCCTCGCCACGCTCAAACCGAAGGGGATGGAGTAGAGGCCGCACCAGGTGATGCGGTAGGGATAGGCCGGGTACTCGGGCCCTGTGGTGTCCCACACCAGCCGGATGAAGGAGTGGATCCCCGCCGTGGTCAACGGCCCGGCCAGGGTCGCCTCGGCCAGGGTGATGTCCTGGGCGCGGGCCGCCGCGTGCCCGGCCTCGTCGCAGCCGAAGACATTGTACGGATGGTCGCCCCAGCCGTCGCAACCGTAGTGCACCGCGTCGGCGGAGATGGCGATGGCCAGGTCGCGGCCCATGACCCAGCCGTTCTGGTGGCATACATCGGCCAAAATGCCGGCCACCCGGGCGGACAGGGAATCCAGCCGGTCCGGTTCCATGCCCGGCACCAGGATGGGCACGAAGGTGTAGTCACCCGCCGCGGCCCCGATCCAGGGCAGCAGCGCCTCGATGGAGTGCTCCCTGGCGTGGCGTTCTCGGGTGACCACGGCGTCATCGCCGAGCCGCTCGCGCAACACCGCGCGCAGGTCCTTGTCCACGGGAAATTCCCGGCCGGCGATGCGCCAGGCGTCGTAGTCGTCGAACAACAGGTCGTCGCGCACGCCGATGCGGCGGCATGCATGGCACACTCCGAACACGACCCAGCGGCGGGCCTGCAGGTAGGGCAGGGCATGCACGGCGGTGCGCCCGGCGTAGAGGTAATCGTCGTGGGGCAGGATGACCGCGGCCGCGGGCCAGGCCCCGCGCCGCACGCCACGCTCCCCGGGGTCATCCAGACCCTCGGCCTGCCGCGCGGCATAGAGCACGCGGGCGAAATCCTCGCGGTCCACCGCGAAACCCACGGTGTCGAGCTGGGCGCGGACCGGGCCGGGGGCCGCAGACCCGGCTTGCCCGCAGACCAGAACGAAAAGGACAACAAGGGCGCAAATCATCGACTTCATGGTTAACCTCCGCGGCCATCATACTCCCGACGGGTCGTTGTTGTCAGGCCCGGTCCCGGTTATGCTCCGCCCACCTTTTTCCCGTGGAGTCGCTTGATGATAATCTTCCTGGTCGCCGCCGCCGTCATCCCCTCCCTGCTGCTCATGGCCTGGTTCCACCGCCGGGATCTGAACCCCGAGCCCCGGCGCGTGCTGTGGCGCACCGCCTTGCTGGGCG
>JALUJS010000375.1 GCA_027056825.1 Candidatus Krumholzibacteriia bacterium
TATTGTTACCATGCCCCCCAAGGTTCTGCGCACGATGATCAAACACCCCTTCACCGACGTGGGACTGAAACGCTTCCTGGACGATTGGGCCAAGGTCGAAGCAGCCATGCGGGAGGGCCAAGCGGGCACCTGATGAGCGAGACCCTCTCCCTCACCGAACGCATTCGACGCATGCCCAAGGTGGAATTGCACATCCACCTGGAAGGCTCGGTTTCCCCACGCACCTTCCTCCGCCTGTGCGAACGGCACGGCATCGAGCCGCTGGCGGAAACCGAGGAAGCCTTGGCGGAACACTTTCGGTTTCGCGACTTCTCCCAGTTCGTGCCGGTATATCTGGCCATTCAAAACAGCATCCGCACGGCGGATGACTTTGCCCTCATCGTCGAGGAATTGGCCGCGGATCGAGCCAAACAGAATATCCTGTACAGCGAAGTAACCGTTACACCGTACATCCACATCTGGCAAAACAAGGGCACTCAACCGGAGGAGATCATCGAGGGATTGGAAGAGGGACGTCGTCGCGCCCGGGAAGCCTATGGGGTGGAACTCCGCTGGATCGTCGACATCCCGCGCAACCTGCCCGAGCCTTCGGCCACGTGGACGACCGACTGGGCCATCGCCTGGCAAGATCGGGGGGTGGTGGCCCTGGGCCTCGGGGGCAACGAGGCCACAGCCCCCCCGGAACCCTTCGCGGGAGCATTCGCGCGGGCGCGAAGCGCAGGACTGCACAGCGTTCCCCACGCGGGGGAGACGGCCGGCCCGGCGAGCGTGTGGGGGGCCATCCATGCCTTGGGCGCGGAACGCATCGGACATGGCGTGCGCGCCATCGAGGACCCCCTCCTCCTCACCTATCTGCGCGACCACCGCATCCCCCTGGAAGTGAACCCCACCAGCAACGTCCGTCTCAAGGTCTACCCGTCGCTGGAGCACCACCCTTTCCCCCACCTGTGGCGCATGGGCCTCTACCTCACGGTGAACTCCGACGATCCTCCTCTATTCCAGACCACCCTGACCGACGAATACCTACGCGTTGTGGATACATTCGGCCTGGGGTGGGAAGACATCAAACGTCTCGTGGTCAACGCCGCCCACGCCACCTTCCTGTCCGAGGAGGAAAAGGCCGCGCTCGTCCGTCGAGTGGAGGCGGGCCTGCGCGAGGTCGAAGGGGACGAGCATGTCTGACCCGCGACTCCTCGATGTGCCCATCCACCCCCACGCGCGCGCGGCCCTGTCGCGTGAAGCGTGGGAGCAGTTGCTGTACGCGCACACGCCTCCTCGCATCGACGATGTTGGGGAGGAAATCTTGAACTGGGAACGGGCCCCCGATCGCGGGGTGCTCCACGATCCACCGGAGCGGATATACGTCCTTTCCCTTGACGTGTACTTCGCGTACCGGGACATGTGGGTGGAGGAGCAAGAACTCCCCTGGCCGCGACGAAAGGCGTTTCTCAAGACCTGGGCCCATCGGGTCGGGATGAGGGCCTACGGGGTGAACGTACGTGGGCATGGGCCGGCTGCGGCCTGCCTCATCTGGCCTATCCAACGCCACAACGGCCACCGCCGCTCATCCACTCTCTACATCCCCGACCTGGTTTGGGATCCCCAGGTGGGGGTTCGCACGTCGGGGCGCTACCTATTACAGGATCTGTACCTGCGGCATCCCGACGCCCTGGCCGTGGTGGACATGGTGCCGGTATCCAGTGAAGTGAATGCCGTGCTGATGGCCCTGGGATATCGTGTGTATCACCGATGGGGGCCAACACCTGATAGGAGGGAATAGCAATGATCGTCGTAATGAACCGTATTCCGGTAAAGAAGGAATATCAAGAAGCGTTTGAGGAGCGCTTTCGCACGCGCGCCCGTGAAGTAGACCAGTTTCCCGGCTTCATCCGCAACATGGTGCTGCGCCCGGCCACCGAGGACAATCCCTACTATGTCATCATGACCCTGTGGGAAAGCCGAGAGGCCTTCGAGGCCTGGACGCAGAGCGAGGCCTTCGAGCGTGGACATCGCCGGGCGCGCGAAAACGCGCAGCCCGAAATGTTCGCCGGCCGCAACGTGTTCGAAATGTACGAGGTCATCATGGATACGGAAGGCGAATAGTCACGATGGCGCAAATTCTAATATACGCGGCGGTTGTGCTGGCAGGGTTCCTGGCCGGGTTCATCAATACCCTGGCCGGGAGTGGCTCCCTGGTGTCCTTGCCCATGTTGATTTTCGTGGGGCTGCCCGCGAACGTGGCGAACGGCACGAACCGGGTGGCCATTCTGCTGCAAAACATCGTGGGCGTGCGCGGGTTCCACTCCCAAGGGATGATGCAATGGCGGCAGGCCCTGTGGCTGGCCGTACCTGCAGCCTTTGGGGCCATTGTGGGCGCGAACATCGCGGTGGACCTGGACGAACAGGCCATGCGTCGGGCCATTGGCGCGATCATGGTGCTCATGCTCTTCGTCATGGTTGTCAACCCCAAGCGGTGGATCCAGGGCAAGCCAGGGCGGATTCGGGAGCGCCCGGGAGTGAAGGAGCTCGCCCTCTTCTTCCTCATCGGCATCTACGGCGGCTTCATCCAGGCCGGGGTGGGCATCTTCCTCCTGGCCGGGCTGGTGCTGGGCGCGGGGTTTGACATTGTGCGCGCAAACGCCATCAAAGTCTTCATCGTCCTCTTCTTCACCGTTCCGGCGCTGGCCGTGTTCGTGATCAACAGCCAGGTGAGTTGGGGATGGGGCCTGCTCCTGGCCGTGGGCAATATGAGTGGGGCCTGGGCCGGAACGCGTTTTGCCGCCCGGCCTGGGGCTGCGGTTTGGGTGCATCGCCTGCTCATCCTGGTGGTCATCTACTCCGCCTTACGTCTGCTGGGCATCCTGTGACAGGTTGTTGAGGAACGCCATGCCCATCTATGAAT
>JALUJS010000376.1 GCA_027056825.1 Candidatus Krumholzibacteriia bacterium
CTACTGCCACCTACCGGACGCCAGTTCCTTCCAGGACGGCAAGCCGTTCGCGACGACCACCGTCTGCGATGAGTGCCACAGCCCCGGCGGCGCCATCGACGGCGTCGACCACCCGGTGGTCGGCGCACGGGTCAACTGGCCCGACGGCGTGTACCTCGACGGCGTCCTGCGGCCGGGCCTCGACCGCTGGTGCGCAGGCTGCCATGACCTCGGCACCTCGATCGTGCGGGGGGTGTCCGCTCCCCCCGTCGAGGGGGATGGAAGCTGGGGGTTCTATGTGACCGGCCACGGCCGCGCCAATACGGTCACCTGCACCGATTGCCACGATCCAGGGGCGCCCCATTGCGACGGGATCGCCCGTTCATATGTCGCCGACCTGGACAATTACCAGGCCGCCTTCCGGCTCTCGGATGTCAACGGAGGCAAGCCCCTGCTGGTGCCGCGCACCCTGAACGACAGGATCAACCCCTTCGACGATCCCCCCTATTTCGATCTTTGTTTCAGCTGTCACGACAGGTATGCCCTGCTGGGCGGACCGCTCGCTCCCGCCGGCCCCTACTATTTCCCGGAGATGCACACCAATTTCCGCAACGACGTACCCATGATCATCCCCGACGGCCAGGGCACGGATATTTCCGGGTACACGATCACCGGGGTCGACGCGGCCAATTCCCACTACACCCACCTGCGGGCCGGACCGCCCATCATCTACGACTCCGACGGTGACGAACTCACCGAGTCCCTTGTCACGTGCACAACGTGCCACAACGTCCACGGCAGCAGTTTCGCGGCGATGATCCGGGACGGCCGCCTGATCGGTCATGAGCCGAGCCTGAACTTCGCCTACGTCCGCTACGACCGCCACGATCCCCCGGCCGGCCCCTGTCCCGACCCCATCATCATGACCTCGGCCGGCGTGACCGGCCCGGTGAGCCACGGCGGCATCATGCGCACAGACACCGGCGCCGACTTCAACGGTGTCTGCACCTTCTGCCACTGTTCCGGATCGACCACCGGGGATCCGGAGTACATCATCAACTGCTTCGGGCCCAGCTGCGTGGATTATTACCGGACCTGGGTCACGCCCCCGACGCCGTCGGTTCCTTCCCGGTTCTAGCCGGCAACATGGAATCAGCCGGTGGCGAACCATCCCCGGGTCCGCAGGCAGATCCTGACCAGCAGCAGCATCACCGGCACCTCGATGAGCACCCCCACCACGGTGGCCAGGGCTGCCCCCGACGACAGGCCGAAGAGCATCACGGCCGTGGCGATGGCCACCTCGAAGTGGTTGGAGGCGCCGATCATGGCCGCGGGCGCGGCGTCCACGTAGCGCAGCTTCAGCAGGCGGGCCAGGCCGTAGCCGAGGCTGAAGATCAACAGGGTCTGGATGGTCAGCGGCACCGCGATCCACAGGATGGTCAGGGGGTTGGCCAGGATCACCTCGCCCTTGAACGAGAACAGCAGCACCAGGGTGGCCAGCAGGGCGGTGATGGTCACGGGGGTCAGGTACTTCAGGAAGCGGCCCTCGAACCACTCGCGTCCCTTGGCGACGATGATCCACTTGCGCGAGAAGAACCCCGCCACCAGGGGCAAGGCCACGTAGGCCCCGATGGACAGCAGCAGCGCCTGCCAGGGCACCGGCAGGCGGCCCACACCCAGCAGGAAACCGCCCAGCACCCCGTACAGCACCAGCATGGTCAGCGAGTTGATGGCCACCATCACCAGGGTCAGGCCGTCATTGCCGCGGGCCAGGTAGCCCCATACCAGCACCATGGCCGTACACGGGGCGATGCCCAGCAGGATGCACCCGACCAGGTAGCTGCGCCACAGGGGAACCTGCAGCATCTTCACGCCCTCGTGCAGCACGACGGTCCCCGCGCCGTGGACCGCACCCACCGGCAGGTCCAGGCCCAGGGGCATCTTCACCAGGTCGGTGGCCTCCGGGCCGATGAAGCCTTTGAACAGCACGCCCAGGAACACCGAGGCGATGGCGTACATGGTGAACGGCTTGACGGCCCAGTTCACGAACAGGGTCAGGAAGATCGGCTTGCCGCTCTTGCCCGATTGCACCACGCTGGAGAAATCGATCTTCACCATGATGGGATACATCATGAAGAACAGGCAGACGGCGATGGGAATCGAGACCACCGGAGCGCCGTTCAGCTCGATGGCCATGCCGTCCAGGGCGGTGGCGAACTGCGGAGCGATCTTGCCCAGCAGGATGCCGCCGATGATGCACAGCCCTACCCACACGGTGAGGTAGCGCTCGAAGACGCTGGTCATGGTGCGGTCGTCGGCCAGGTTCACGGGTTCGTTCATGGCATCTCCTTATCCTCCGCAGCTCTGCCGCGCGAGGATCGATTCCAGCGCCGCTCGGTCCGCCTCGCCCTGGTCCGTGGCGCCGAACAGGGCTACCGCCTGGGCCGCGATGTTGCGTCGCTCGGCGTCCAGGCCGCTCACCGCGCTGGTGTAATGCATCCAGCGGCCCTCCCTGCGCCGGGCCAGCAGACCGGCGTCCACCAGGATAGCCAGGTGGCGCGAGCAGGTTGCTCCGCTGACCTGCAGCAACTCGGTCAGCTCGCAGGCGCAGAGTTCACCGGCCCTGGCAATGGCCGTCAGCAGACGCAGCCGGTTGCCGTCGGCCAGGGCCTTGAGAAAGCGGGTGAGGTCTTCCAAGGGGGCTCCTTTACTTAATTAGCTAAATGACTAATTATAATGGCCGGTGGATTTTGTCAAGCCCCGGAATGCGAATCAATCATCCGGGTTAACCCATCAGTTGTGCCCTCGAGAATGTGTCCGGCCCGGGCTTTGCCCCCGGGTCGGACATGGACCTCTCCTGCGGCATCCCCAAGAACTGGGCTCCTCCCTTCTGCCCCAACCCCAACTGCATACACCACAAC